>NZ_AXCA01000210.1:0-21532 GCF_000475415.1 Halomonas sp. PBN3
CCCCCGCCACGACGTCCTCCGGAGGCTTTGCACCATGGTCTAGTGGGACGCCACTCGGTTTGTCATGGCGGGGGCGGGCCCCTATAATCCACCCCGCGCGACTGGCAGGAGCAGCCGGTCTTGCCCCCTCGGCAACGGCCGACGCCTTCCCGAAACCACCGCCCGCCCGACGCCTGTTCGGGGCTTCCATCGGCGGGCCATAGAGAGTGTGTAGAGAGCCGTGAATAGCAAACGACCCGTAAACCTGGATCTGTCCACGATACAGTTTCCGCTACCCGCCCTGACGTCGATCGCCCACCGCATCACCGGCGTCATCCTTTTCATCGGCCTGATCTTCGCTTTCTGGGCGCTGAGCACGTCGCTGTCCTCGCCGACCGGCTTCGTGGCCGTGAGCGACGCCCTGGCAGGCAACTTCCTGGCCAAGCTGATCGCCTGGGGCCTGCTCTCCGCCCTGGCCTTCCACTTCGTGGCCGGCATCAAGCACCTGCTGATGGACATGGATATCGGCGTGACCCTCGAGGGCGGCCACAAGAAGGCGCAGATCACCGTGGTGGTGAGCGCCGTCCTGATCATTCTGGCGGGAGTCTGGGTATGGTAACCAACATCACGAACCTCGGCCGCAGCGGCCTCTCCGACTGGCTGATCCAGCGGGTCTCCGCCGTCATCCTGGCTGTCTATACGCTCTTCATCGTTCTCTATCTGCTGTTCAACCCGAACCTCGACTACGCCACCTGGAGCGGCCTGTTCGCCCAGACCTGGATGCGTATCTTCTCGCTGCTCGCCTTCATCTCGCTCGCCGGGCACGCCTGGGTCGGCCTGTGGACCGTGACCACCGACTACCTGAAGCCGACCGCGATCCGCGTGAGCGTCCAACTTCTCGTCATCCTGGCCATCTTTGCCTTCCTGGTCTGGGGCATTCAGATTCTGTGGGGAGCCTGATTCATGTCCAACATGCGTAGCCTGTCCTTCGACGCCATCATCATCGGCGGTGGCGGTGCCGGCCTGCGGGCCGCCCTGGAGCTCGCCAAGTCCGGCAAGAAGACCGCGGTGCTCTCCAAGGTCTTCCCGACTCGCTCCCACACCGTCTCCGCCCAGGGCGGCATCACCTGTGCCATCGCCTCGGCCGACCCCAACGACGACTGGCGCTGGCACATGTACGACACCGTCAAGGGCGGCGACTACATCGCCGACCAGGACGCCGCGGAGTACATGTGCTCCGAGGGCCCCAAGGCGGTGTTCGAGCTCGAGCACATGGGCCTGCCTTTCTCCCGCTTCGACAACGGCCGCATCTACCAGCGTCCGTTCGGCGGCCAGTCCAAGGACTTCGGTGCCGGCGGTCAGGCGGCCCGTACCTGTGCGGCGGCCGACCGTACCGGTCACGCCCTGCTGCACACGCTCTACCAGAACAACCTGAAGAACAACACCACCTTCCTCAACGAGTGGTACGCCGTCGACCTGGTCAAGAACGCCAACGGCGACGTGGTGGGCTGCATCGCCATGGACATCGAGACCGGCGAAGTGGTGCACGTGAAGTCCAAGGCCACCGTGCTGGCCACCGGTGGATCCGGGCGCATCTACGCCTCCACCACCAACGCCCTGATCAACACCGGTGACGGCATCGGCATGGCGCTGCGTGCCGGCTTCCCGATGCAGGACATGGAGATGTGGCAATTCCACCCCACCGGCATCTACGGCGCCGGCACCCTGGTCACCGAGGGTTGCCGCGGCGAGGGTGGCTACCTGGTCAACAAGGATGGCGAGCGCTTCATGGAGCGCTACGCGCCCAACGCCAAGGACCTGGCCGGCCGCGACGTGGTCGCCCGCTCCATGGTCATGGAGATCCTCGAGGGCCGCGGCTGCGGCGAGAACGGCGACCACGTCTACCTCAAGCTGGATCACCTCGGCGAGGAGGTCCTCGGCAAGCGCCTGCCCGGCATCGTCGAGCTCTCCAAGACCTTCGCCCACGTGGACCCGGCCAAGGAGCCGATCCCGGTGGTGCCGACCTGCCACTACATGATGGGCGGTGTGCCGACCAACGTGCACGGCCAGGCCATCATGCGCGGCGAGGACGGCAAGGACCAGATCGTCAACGGCCTGTTCGCCTGCGGCGAGGCGGCCTGCGTCTCGGTCCACGGCGCCAACCGCCTGGGCGGCAACTCGCTGCTCGACCTGGTGGTGTTCGGCCGCGCGGCCGGCATGTTCATCGAGGGCGCCCTCAACGAGGGGATCGACTACCTCGAGGCCTCCGAGTCCGACGTCGAGAGCGCCATGAAGCGCATCACGCGCTGGAACGAGTCCGAGGGCGGCGAGACCGTGCCCGAGCTCAAGCGCGAGCTGCAGGGCATCATGCAGAACTCCTTCGGGGTGTTCCGCGAGGAGGAGAACATGCAGAAGGGCGTCAAGCAGCTGGCCGAGCTGCGTGGCCGCATCGCCAACGCCCACCTGCCGGACAAGTCCAACGCCTTCAACACCGCGCGGGTCGAGGCGCTGGAGCTGGACAACCTGATGGAGGTCGCCGAGGCCACCGCCATCGCGGCGCTGGAGCGCAAGGAGAGCCGTGGCGCCCACTCCCGCTACGACTACCCGGACCGTGACGACGTCAACTGGCTGAAGCACTCGCTCTACTTCCCGACCGAGAAGAAGGTCGGCAAGCGCGACGTCAACTTCGCACCCAAGACCGTCGACATGTTCGAGCCGAAAGTCCGCACCTACTGAGGGGAGTCACGATGCTTCAGGTATCCATCTACCGCTACAACCCGGAAACCGACTCCGCGCCCTACATGCAGGAGTTCCAGGTCGACACCCAGGGCCGTGACGTCATGGTGCTGGACGTCCTGCACATGATGAAGGAGCAGGACAACGGGCTGGCCTACCGTCGCAGCTGCCGCGAGGGCGTATGCGGCTCCGACGGCATGAACATGAACGGCAAGAACGGCCTGGCCTGCATCACCCCGCTCTCCGAGGTGGTGAAGAACGGCAAGCTGACGTTGCGCCCGCTGCCGGGCCTGCCGGTGATCCGCGACCTGGTGGTCGACATGGGGCTGTTCTACCAGCAGTACGAGCGCATCCAGCCCTACCTGCAGAACGACGAGCCGGCGCCGGCCATCGAGCGCCTGCAGTCGCCGGAGGATCGCGACAAGCTCGACGGCCTCTACGAGTGCATCCTGTGTGCCTGCTGCTCCACCTCCTGCCCGTCGTTCTGGTGGAACCCGGACAAGTTCGTGGGCCCGGCCGGTCTGCTGCAGTCCTACCGCTTCCTGGTGGACTCCCGCGACACCGCCACCCAGGAGCGCCTGGCCGAGCTCGAGGACCCGTTCAGCGTGTTCCGCTGCCGCGGCATCATGAACTGCGTGGCGGTCTGCCCCAAGGGGCTCAACCCCACCCGCGCGATCGGCAAGATCCGCGAGATGCTGCTGGCCAGCGGCACCTGAGCCGATGGTACTTAAATCGTGTCCCGCGGCTTGTTATCATGAGCCGCACGTCATCGCCTATGACCCGGTGTCGCAGGCGGTCGGGACACGCGTCATGGAGCCGGTGCCCTGGGCACCGGCTCCTGACCATGGAATTCAGGCTTCCCGGCCAGTGACGGCCGGAAGCGCCGGCAACGCCTAGCCCTCGCCGGCAGGGCACCACCGATGTCGCCGTGGCCGCGTCGCGGTGACGCCGATACCACCCCATCAGTGCAGGGTGACCGAGAGATGCAACAAGGCATAATGGAGTTGATGTGGCGCTCCTCCCACGTCAGTGGCAGCAACGTCCACTACGTGGAAGCGCTCTACGAGCAGTACCTCGATGATCCCTCCGCCGTTCCCGACGAGTGGCGCCAGTACTTCGACGAGCTGCCGCGCCCCGATGACGGCCCCCACCACGATGTTCCCCTGACCCCCGTCCGCGAACAGTTCCATCAGCTGGCCAGGCAGCGCCGTACGACACTCGCCCCCGCTGCCGTTGACAGCGAGGAGAGCCGTAAGCAGGTCAGGGTCCTGCAGCTGATCAACGCCTACCGCTTCCGCGGTCACCAGAAGGCCAATATTGATCCGCTCGGCCTGCGCAGCCCGACACCGGTGCCCGACCTCGACCTCTCCTTTCACCAGCTGACGAAGGCCGATCTCGATACCGAGTTCCAGACCGGCTCGCTCTTTATTGGTGCGGACAAGGCGCCGCTCAAGGAGATCGTCGAGGCGCTGGAGCAGACCTACTGCCGCTCCATCGGCTGCGAGATCATGCACATCGTCGACACCGAGGAGAAGCGCTGGCTGCAGCAGCGCTTCGAGTCGGTGCGCAGCGCGCCCAAGTTCAGCAGCGAGGTGCGTCAGCATGTGCTCGAGAGGCTGACCGCGGCCGAGGGGTTGGAGAACTACCTGGCCTCCAAGTACCCCGGCACCAAGCGCTTCGGTCTCGAGGGCGGCGAGTCCTTCATCCCGATGATGGACGAGCTGATCCAGCGCGGTGGCGGCTACGGCATCAAGGAGATCGTGATCGGCATGGCCCACCGTGGCCGCCTCAATCTGCTGGTCAACATCCTCGGCAAGAATCCCGGCGACCTGATCGACGAGTTCGACGGCAAGAAGGTGATCGAGCGCGGCTCCGGCGACGTCAAGTACCACCAGGGCTTCAGCTCCAACGTGATGAGCCCGGGCGGCGAGGTGCACCTGGCGCTGGCCTTCAACCCCTCCCACCTGGAGATCGTCTCCCCGGTAGTGGAGGGCTCGGTGCGCGCCCGCCAGGACCGCCGCGACGACAGCGACGGCACCAAGGTGCTGCCGATCAACGTCCACGGCGACGCCGCCTTCGCCGGCCAGGGCGTAGTCATGGAGACCTTCCAGATGTCCCAGACCCGTGCCTACAAGACCGGCGGCACGGTGCACATCGTCATCAACAACCAGGTCGGCTTCACCACCTCCAATCCGCTGGATGCGCGCTCCACGGAGTACTGCACCGACATCGCCAAGATGGTGCAGGCGCCGATCTTCCACGTGAACGGTGACGACCCGGACGCGGTGCTGCACGCCACCCAGGTGGCGTTGGACTATCGCCAGCAGTTCAAGAAGGACGTGGTGATCGACCTCGTCTGCTACCGCCGCCGCGGCCACAACGAGGCCGACGAGCCCAGCGGCACCCAGCCGATGATGTACCGCAAGATCAAGGAGCATCCCTCCTCGCGGGCCGTCTACGCGCAGCGTCTGGTGGAGCAGGGCGTGCTCTCCGAGGAGGACGCCAAGGCGATGATCGAGACCTACCGCGAGGACCTGATGGCCGGCAACCACGTGGCCAACGCCCTGGTGCAGGAGCCCAACACCTCGCTGTTCGTCGACTGGAAGCCCTACCTCGGTCACGAGTGGACCGGCCACGCCGACACCTCGGTGCCGATGAAGAAGCTGCAGCGCCTGGCGGCGCGGATGTGCGAGATCCCCGACGGGGTCGAGGTGCAGCGCCAGGTGGCCAAGATCTACGACGACCGGCGCAAGATGCGGGCCGGCGGTATGGCCCTCAACTGGGGTTTCGCCGAGACCCTGGCCTACGCCACCCTGCTCGACGATGGACACCCGGTGCGCATCACCGGCCAGGACGTCGGCCGCGGTACCTTCTCCCACCGCCATGCGGTGGTGCACAATCAGAAGGACGGCAGCGCCTACGTGCCGCTGCAGCACATGGCCGATGGCCAGCCGCGCTTCACCATCCACGACTCCTTCCTGTCGGAAGAAGCCGTGCTGGCGTTCGAGTATGGCTACGCCACCACCGCCCCCAACGACCTGGTGATCTGGGAGGCGCAGTTCGGCGACTTCTTCAACGGCGCCCAGGTGGTGGTCGACCAGTTCATCTCCTCCGGCGAGACCAAGTGGGGACGCCTGTGTGGCCTGACCATGCTGCTGCCCCACGGTTACGAGGGACAGGGGCCCGAGCACTCCTCGGCGCGCCTGGAGCGCTTCCTGCAGATGTGCGCCGAGCACAACATGCAGGTCTGCGTGCCCACCACCCCGGCGCAGATCTTCCACCTGCTGCGCCGCCAGGTGATCCGCAAGCTGCGCAAGCCGCTGGTGGTGATGTCGCCGAAGAGCCTGCTGCGCCACAAGGACGCCACCTCGAGCCTGGACCAGCTGGCCGAGGGCCGCTTCGAGATGGTGCTGCCCGACCAGGCCAACCTCGAGGCGACCAAGGTCGAGCGCATCATCCTGTGCGCCGGCAAGGTCTATTACGACCTCGCCGCCTGGCGCGAGGAGAACGGCCGCGATGACGTGGCGATCCTGCGCATCGAGCAGCTCTACCCCTTCCCCAAGGAGGAGCTCTTCGAGGCGATCGAGGCCTACACCAACGTCACCGACATCGTCTGGTGTCAGGAAGAGCCGCTCAACCAGGGCGCCTGGTACCCCAGCCAGCACCATATGCGCGCCGTGGCGGAGATGCTCCAGGAGGGCCTCGGCGGCCGCCTCAAGTTCGCCGGCCGCCCGGCCTCGGCGGCACCCGCGGCGGGCTACATGTCCGTGCACATCGAACAGCAGCGCCAGCTGGTGGAAGACGCCTTCAACCTCTGAGGCCGCCCACCGGGACGAGAGAGAACACACAAGGGATACGACATGGCTACCGAGATCAAGGCCCCAACCTTTCCGGAATCCGTTGCCGAGGGCAGCGTCGCGGCCTGGCACAAGAAGCCGGGCGACAGCGTCGAGCGTGACGAGCTGATCGTCGAGATCGAGACCGACAAGGTCGTGCTCGAGGTGCTGGCCCCCGAGGCCGGCGTGCTCAGCGAGGTGCTGGCGGAAGAGGGCGACACCGTGGCCTCCGAGCAGGTGCTGGGCAAGCTCGGCGAGGGTGCCGGTGACAAGCCGGCCGCCAAGGATGAGGGCAAGGCCGACGCCAAGGCCGCCAAGGGCGATGCCAAGGCCGACGCGCCGGCCGCCGGTGGCGGCCAGCAGCATGAGGTGAAGGCGCCGACCTTCCCCGAGTCGATTCAGGAAGGCACCGTGGCGAGCTGGGCCAAGCAAGTCGGTGAGGCCGTCAAGCGTGACGAGGTCCTGGCCGAGATCGAGACCGACAAGGTGGTGCTTGAGGTGGTCGCGCCCGCCGACGGCGCGCTTGCCGAGATCAAGGCCGAGGAGGGCAGCCAGGTGACCTCCGAGCAGGTGCTGGCGATCTTCACCGAGGGCGCCGGTGGCGAGGCCGGGACCTCCGCCGACGCCGAGCCTGCCGCCTCCGCCGACGACGGCGCCAGTGACGAGAAGGTGGGCGACAAGATCCTCGCCCCCGCGGCGCGCAAGCTGGTGGCCGAGCATGACCTCGACGTCAGCAAGATCGAGGGCACCGGCAAGGGTGGGCGCATCCTCAAGGAGGACGTGCAGCGTGCCGTGAAGGAGGGCTCCGCCAGCAAGTCCGCCAAGCCGGCCGCCGGCGGTGGCGCCAAGGCCGCCGCGGCCGCACCCACCGTCGAGGGCGAGCGCCCCGAGAAGCGCGTGCCCATGAGCCGCCTGCGCCAGACCATCGCCAAGCGCCTGGTCCAGGCCCAGCAGACCGCCGCCATGCTCACCACCTACAACGAGGTGGACATGGGCGCGGTGATGGACCTGCGTGCCCAGTACAAGGACACCTTCCTCAAGACCCACGACACCAAGCTCGGCTTCATGGGCTTCTTCGTCAAGGCGGCCAGCGAGGCGCTCAAGCGCTTCCCCGACGTCAACGCCTCCATCGACGGCAGCGACATCGTCTACCACGGCTACCAGGACATCGGCGTGGCGGTCTCCACCGACCGCGGGCTGGTGGTGCCGGTGCTGCGCGATACCGACAGCATGAAGATCGCCGACGTCGAGAAGGGCATCGTCGACTTCGGCAAGCGCGCCCGTGACGGCAAGCTGGGCATCGACGAGATGCAGGGCGGCACCTTCACCATCACCAACGGCGGCATCTTCGGCTCGCTGATGTCCACGCCGATCCTCAACCCGCCGCAGACCGCCATCCTGGGCATGCACAAGATCCAGGAGCGTCCCATGGCGGTGAACGGCAAGGTGGAGATCCGCCCGATGATGTACCTGGCACTCTCCTACGACCACCGCATGATCGACGGCAAGGATGCGGTGCAGTTCCTGGTCACCATCAAGGAGCTGCTCGAGGATCCGGCGCGCCTGCTGCTGGACATCTGAGCCCGTTTCGACGACGGAACCGCGCGAACAAGCAACGACAGGAGCCAACATGGCCGACAAGTATGATGTGATCGTGATCGGTGCGGGCCCCGGTGGCTACGTGGCCGCCATCCGTGCCGCCCAGATGGGCCTCAAGACCGCCTGCGTCGAGAAGTGGATCGGCAAGGAAGGCAAGGTCGTCTTCGGCGGCACCTGCCTCAACGTGGGCTGCATCCCCTCCAAGGCGCTGCTCGAGGCCTCCCACAAGTTCGTCGAGGCCAAGCACGACTTCGACGACATGGGCATCCAGGCCGGCGACGTCCAGATGGACGTCAAGAAGATGATCGCCCGCAAGGACAAGATCGTGAAGAACCTCACCGGTGGCATCGCCGGCCTGTTCAAGGCCAATGGCGTCACCGGCATCGAGGGCACCGGCAAGGTGACCGGCAGCAAGCAGGTCGAGGTCACCGACCAGGACGGCAAGGCCACCACCTATGAGGCGGACAACATCATCATCGCCGCCGGCTCCGTGCCGGTGGAGATCCCGCCGACCCCGCTCACCGACGACATCATCGTCGATTCCACCGGTGCCCTGGAGTTCACCGAGACGCCCAAGCGCCTCGGCGTGATCGGCGCCGGCGTCATCGGCCTGGAGCTGGGCAGCGTGTGGAACCGCCTGGGTTCCGAGGTCACCGTGCTCGAGGCCATGGACAGCTTCCTGCCGATGGTCGACGCGGCCATCGCTAAGGAGACCCAGAAGCTGCTCAAGAAGCAGGGCCTGGACATCAAGCTGGGCGCGCGGGTCACCGGCTCCGAGGTCAAGGATGGCGAGGTCACCGTCAAGTACAGCGACGGCGACAGCGACCAGGAGATGACCTTCGACAAGCTGATCGTCTGCGTCGGCCGCAAGCCCTACACCCAGGGCGTGATCGCCGACGGCGTGGGCGTGGAGACCGACGAGCGCGGCTTCATTCAGGTCGATGACCAGTGCCGCACCAGCGTGCCGGGCGTCTACGCCATCGGCGACTGCGTGCGCGGCCCGATGCTGGCCCACAAGGCCTCCGAGGAGGGCGTGATGGTCGCCGACATCATCGCCGGCCACAAGGCCGAGATGAACTACGACGCCATCCCCAACGTCATCTACACCTTCCCCGAGGTGGCCTGGGTCGGCATGACCGAGCAGGACGCCAAGCACAAGGGCATCGAGGTCAAGACCGGCAGCTTCCCGTTCGCGGCCAGCGGCCGTGCCATGGCCAACAATGCCACCGAGGGCCAGGCCAAGATCATCGCCGACGCCGAGACCGACCGCGTGCTGGGCATGCACATCGTCGGCCAGCACGCCGGCGAGATGATCGCCCAGGGCGTCATCGCGCTGGAGTTCGGCTCCAGCGCCGAGGACCTGGCGCTGACCTGCTATGCCCACCCGACCATGTCGGAGGCGGTCCACGAGGCGGCGCTCGCCGTGGAGGGCCACGCCATCCACATGGCCAATCGCAAGAAGCGCAAGTAAGCCGCACAACGAGCGCCGCCGTCAGCCGGCGGCGCGCCCCTTCCGGCCATGCATCGGAGGGGACGGTGGTGCCCCGCACCCTCGGCCCGCGCGGCCATGCAGGGCGCCGTTCGAGTCACATGCAACCAATGGCATGAATCGATGAACCTTCACGAGTATCAGAGCAAACAGCTGTTTGCCGACTATGGTCTGCCGGTGTCCAAGGGCTTCGCCGTGGACACCCCCGAGGAAGCCGCGGAAGCCTGCAAAAAGATCGGCGGCGACATGTGGGTGGTCAAGGCCCAGGTCCACGCCGGCGGTCGCGGCAAGGCGGGCGGCGTCAAGCTGATCAAGAGCCCGGAAGAGGCCAAGGCCTTCGCCGAGCAGTGGCTGGGCAAGAACCTGGTGACCTTCCAGACCGACGAGCACGGTCAGCCGGTCTCCAAGATCCTGGTCGAGACCTGCACCGATATCGCCAACGAGCTCTACCTCGGCGCCGTGGTCGATCGCGGCACCCGCCGCGTGGTGTTCATGGCCTCCACCGAGGGTGGCGTCGAGATCGAGAAGGTCGCCGAGGAGACCCCCGAGAAGATCCTCAAGGCCGAGATCGACCCGCTGGTGGGCGCGCAGCCCTACCAGGCGCGCGAGCTGGCCTTCGCCCTGGGCCTCAAGGGTGACCAGGTCAAGCAGTTCACCAAGATCTTCCTGGGCCTCTCCAAGCTGTTCCACGACAAGGACCTGGCGCTGCTCGAGATCAACCCGCTGGTGATCACCGACGAGGGCAACCTCCACTGCCTCGACGCCAAGATCAACCTCGACGGCAACGCCCTCTATCGCCACCCGGACCTGCAGGCGATGCGCGACCCCTCCCAGGAGGACGAGCGCGAGGCCGAGGCGGCGGCGTGGGAGCTCAACTACGTGGCCCTCGACGGCAACATCGGCTGCATGGTCAACGGCGCCGGCCTGGCCATGGGCACCATGGACATCGTCAACCTGCATGGCGGCAAGCCGGCCAACTTCCTTGACGTCGGCGGCGGTGCCACCAAGGAGCGCGTGGCAGAGGCGTTCAAGCTGATCCTCTCCGACGACAACGTCAAGGCGGTGCTGGTCAACATCTTCGGCGGCATCGTGCGCTGCGACATGATCGCTGAGGGCATCATCGGTGCCGTCGAGCAGGTCGGCGTCAACGTGCCGGTCGTGGTGCGCCTGGAAGGCACCAACGCCGAGCTGGGTGCCGAGAAGCTGGCATCCAGCGGACTCAACATCATCGCTGCCGAGAGCCTCACCGACGCGGCTCAGCAGGTAGTCAAGGCAGCGGAGGGCAAGTAATGAGCATCCTGATCGACAAGAACACCAAGGTCATCTGCCAGGGCTTCACCGGTGGCCAGGGGACCTTCCACTCCGAACAGGCGATCGCCTACGGCACCCAGATGGTCGGCGGCGTGACCCCGGGCAAGGGCGGCCAGGAGCACCTCGGCCTGCCGGTGTTCAACACCGTCAAGGAAGCCGTGGAGAAGACCGGCGCCGAGGCCAGCGTGATCTACGTGCCGGCCCCGTTCTGCAAGGACTCCATCCTGGAGGCCGCCAACGCCGGCATCAAGCTGATCGTGTGCATCACCGAGGGCATCCCGACCCTCGACATGCTCGACGTCAAGGTCAAGTGTGACGAGCTGGGCGTGCGCCTGATCGGCCCCAACTGCCCGGGCGTGATCACCCCCGGCGAGACCAAGATCGGCATCATGCCGGGCCATATCCACAAGCCCGGCAAGGTCGGCATCGTGTCGCGCTCCGGCACCCTGACCTACGAGGCGGTCAAGCAGACCACCGACTACGGCTTCGGCCAGTCCACCTGCGTGGGCATCGGCGGCGACCCGATCCCGGGCTCCAACTTCATCGACATCCTCGAGATGTTCGAGAAGGACCCGGCCACCGAGGCGATCGTGATGATCGGCGAGATCGGCGGCACCGCCGAGGAAGAGGCGGCCGCCTACATCAAGGCCAACGTCTCCAAGCCGGTGGTCTCCTACATCGCCGGCGTCACCGCCCCTCCCGGCAAGCGTATGGGCCACGCCGGCGCCATCATCGCCGGTGGCAAGGGCACCGCGGACGACAAGTTCGCTGCCCTGGAGGCCGCGGGCGTCAAGACCGTGCGCTCCCTGGCCGAGATCGGCAGCGCCCTGAAGGAAGTGACCGGCTGGTAAGCCGAGCGCTTCGCAAGCGATGTCGAAAGGGCGCCTTCGGGCGCCCTTTCTCGTCGTTGCCATCGCGACAGGACGCCGAGGGAGGGGAGAGAAGCTTATGACACGGTTTGTCTGGATGCTGGTGGGCGTCGCGCTGCTGCTCGCCGGCTGCAGCGAGACGCCCACCGGGCGCTCGCGGCTGGCGCTGGTGCCCGACGGGATGCTGGCCGAGATGGGCGAGCAGAGCTTCGCGGAGATGCGCCGCCGGCGCCCCGAGGTGACCGGCTCCCCGGCCAACGCCCTGGTGCAGTGCGTCAGCCGCGAGGTGGCTGCCGCCGCGGGCGCGGTCTACCCCGGTGTCAGCCTGCCCGCTGCCTGGGAGGTGGTGCTGTTCGAGGACCCCAGCCCCAACGCCTTCGCCCTGCCCGGTGGGCGCATCGGCGTGCACACCGGGCTGCTGCGGGTGGCCAAGTCCCCCGCCCAGCTGGCGGCGGTGCTCGGCCACGAGGTCGCCCATGTGCTGGCCGAGCACGGCAACGAGCGCCTCACCCAGCGTCTCGGCATCCGCGCGGTGCTGCTGGTGGTGGGGCTGTTCAGCGAGGGCGACCTGGCCGGCGACACCCTGATGCGGGCGCTGGGCCTGGGGGCGCATCTGGGCATCGCCTTGCCCTTCAGCCGCGCCCACGAGGAGGAGGCCGATGCCATGGGCATGGCCATCATGGCCGAGGCGGGCTTCGATCCCCGCGAGAGCGTCGCGCTGTGGCGCAACATGGCCGCCGCCGGCGAGGGCCAACCGCCGGCGTTCCTCTCCACCCACCCCGCCCATGATGCCCGCATCGAGGGTCTCGAGGCCGACATGGAGGCCGCCCTGGCGCGCTACCGGGAGGCCAGCCTCGCCCGCTGCGGTTGAGGAGACGGGGGGGCGGGCAAGCCGTGCGCCGCCTCCACGCCGCTACCTTCGCGCGACCTCCTGGCAGCAAGGCCGTCAGTCTGCCGGCGAGCGCGCCAGCCAGCGGGTGGCCTGGACGAGGAACAGCGGCGCGCCGGCGGCCAGGTAGAGGTGGTAGGAGGCCAGGCGCCACACCAGCACGGCGGCGGCGGCCTGCTCGGCTCCCAGCATCGGCAGCAGCAGCCCGCCGACACCCAGCTCAGCGGCCCCGGCGCCGCCGGGCAGGAAGCTGAACTGGCTCGCGGCCATCGCCAGCATCTGGGTCAGGAAGGTCCACAGCCAGTCGATGCTGCCGCCCACGCCCAGCACCGCCAGGTAGAGCAGGCTATAGCGCAACAGCCAATGGGCGCTGGTCAGCATCAGCACCGCCAGCAGCGTGGTGGGGGGCAGCCGCAGGGTCGTCAGGATCGCCTGCCGACAGACCAGCAGTCGGCGTGCCAGCCAGCGGCGTCGCCTGCCGCTCAGCCAGCATGCCGGCGGCTTGACAGGAGAGCGCAGCAGACGGGGCAGGCAGGCCATCGCCAGACAGGCAGCGAACGCCACCAGGGCCAGCGCGACGAGGGCCAGCTGGACCAGCCAGCGGTGGGGCCACGCGGTGTCGCCGAGCAGGGAGTAGGCCACCACCCCGGTCAGCATGCACAGGAAGAACAGCAGGTCGCAGCCCTGGTCGAGCAGGAAGACCGCGGCGCCCCTGGAGGGCGGCAAGCCGCGCCGGGCCAGCAGCACCAGCAGGGTGGCCGGGCCGCCGCTGCCGCCTGGCGTGGCGCACAGCGCGAACTTGGACGCCAGCTCGATGCCCAGGGCGCCACGCTGGCCGAGCCACCCGGCCCGGCCGTCCAGCATCAGGCGCAGGCGGGCGGCGTTGAGGTTCCAGCAGGTGAAGGCCACCAGCACCATCAGCCCCAGCAGGCCGGGAGGGAAGCGCCTGATCGCCGCCAGGGACTCGGCACCGCCCAGCCAGGCGGTGACCAGCAGAGGGGCCAGCAGCGCCAGCACGATCGTCAGGCCGTGCGATGGCCGCCAGCGTGGCAGCGGCCGGCGAGGGTCAGCCATTCAGCGAGATCGCCTGATGCGGGCTGCCCTGGCACAGCCGCCGATAGTGGCCCAGCAGGTCGTCGATGACCCGGGGCCAGGCGAAGTGACGCTCCACATGGCGGCGGGCATGACGCCCCATGGCGTCGGGGTCGTTGAGGAACAGCTCGCGGGTGGCGCGGGCCATGTCAGCGGCATCCCGGGGCCGGCAGAGGATGCCGGCACCCAGCGGCACATACTCCGCCAGGGCGCCGGCCCGGGCGGCCACCACCGGCAGGCCGCTGGCCATGGCCTCCTGGGCCACCAGGCCGAAGGTCTCCCGGGTGCCGGCGTGGAGCATGGCATCGGCGCTGGCGAGCGCGGTGGCCACCTCGTCGGGAGGGCAGTAGCGCGGCACCACGCTGACGTTGGCGGGCACCCGGCCGGGCATGCCCGGCCCCATCAGCAGCAGGTGATAGCCCGCGCCGAGGCGGGCCATGGCCTCCAGCAGCACGTCGATATGCTTCTCGGGGGAGTGTCGCCCGGCGAACACCAGTAGACGGGTCGCGTCGCCGAGCCCCAGCCGGCGGCGCAGGTCGGGGTCCCGATGGCGGGGGTGGAAGCGCTCCAGGTCGACGCCCAGGGGCTGCACGCGTACCCGCTCGACACCCCAGTCGGCGAGCCGGCTGGCCATGGCGGTGCAGGGCGCCAGGACGCTGTCGAAGCGGCCATAGAGCTCCCCGACATAGCGTTCCAGGCGCCGACGCACGCCACCGCCGAAGCGATCCCCCATCAGCCGCGGCAGGTCGGAGTGGAAGAAGCCCACCGTGGGCACCCCCAGGCGCTGGCCCGCCTCCACGGCGGCCCAGGCGGTCACGTAGGGGTCGCCGGCCTCGACCAGGTCGGGCCCCATGGCGATCAGGGCGTCGCGCCAGGGCGCCCGGCGCAGGGGGAAGCGATACCCCTGACCGAACGGTAGCCGCGGGGCGCGCAGGGTGTGGATATCGCCCAGGGAGCCGGCCTCGGCACCGGGCACCAGCAGGCTGGCGCGCAGGTCGGGATGCCGGGCCAGCAGGCGATGCTTGGCCTCGAGATAGGTGCGTACCCCGCCGCTGGCGGGGGCGTGGAACATGGTGATATCGACGAGATGCACGCGGCCTCCTGACGCCTGGTGATCCCTTCAGGCTAGGGCGCGAGTGCGACAGTTCGACGACAGCGCGGCAGGACCGGAGACGAAACGCGACACGGCGGCCCGAGGGCCGCCGTGCGATAGGGGGGAGGGCTGTGGTGGACCGAGCCTATTCCGCGGGGCGCGCCACCAGCGAGCGGGTTTCCTCGCGGGCCTCGATCAGCGCCACGCGGATATGGTCGCCCAGCTTGAAGCGCTCCTCGCTCTCCACCTGGATGCGCCCCTCCTTGTCGTCGATGGCCACCTTGTCGCGGTCGCTGTGCAGCATCGGGGCCGGCACGAAGGCGGTGGCGCCGTTGGCGGTGAGGCGCACCCGCATGCCGCCGCGGTTGATGGCGATGATCTCGGCGTCGAAGGCCTCCTGAGCCTCGGCGGCCGGGCTCAGGTAGCGCACGTAGAGCCAGTCCTTGACGTCGCGCTCGGCCATGCGGTTGAGGCGACGGCGCTCGGTGAGCTGCTCGGTGAGCGCCAGGCTCGCCTCGGCCGGCGCCTGCTCGCCCTTGAGCACCCGCTTGATCAGACGATGGTTGACCATGTCGCCGTACTTGCGGATCGGCGAGGTCCAGGTGGCGTAGGCGGGCAGGCCCAGGCCGAAGTGGGGGCCGGGCTTGGCCGACATGCTGGTGAAGCCCTGGAAGCGGCGCAGGCGGGCGTCGAGCCAGGCGTCGTCGCGCCCCTCGAGCTCGCGCTTGAGCTCCCGGTAGCGCGAGAGCTCGGTGAGCGCCTCGCGCTCCACCTCGATCTCCTGGCTGGCCAGGAACGCCTGGGCGGCCTCGGCCTTGTCGTCCTCGAAGGCGCGGTGCACGTTGAAGATGCCGTGGCCGACGTGTTCGGCGAGCAGGTGGGCGCAGCAGGCGTTGGCCGCGATCATCGACTCCTCGATCATGCGGTTGGCGATGCGCCGATGCTCGGTGCGGATGTCCAGCACGTTGCCGGCCGCGTCGAGGTCGAAGACGAAGTCGGGGCGGTCCTTGAACACCAGGGCATGCTCCGCGCGCCAGGCGGCACGGGCCTCGGTGAGGTCACGAAGCGCCTTGAGCTGCTCGCCGATCTCCGCCTCAGGCGCCCACTCGCCTTGGCCCTCGAGCCAGTCGGAGACGCGGTCGTAGACCAGCTTGGCCTTCGAGGTCGCGGTGGCGGCGAAGAAGCGGTAGTCGCCCAGGCTGCCGTCGGCATCGACCACCAGGGTGCAGGCCAGCACCGGGCGTTCCTTGCCCTCCCACAGCGAGCAGAGGTCGTCGGCCAGCTGCTCGGGCAGCATGGTGACGTTCTGGCCCGGCAGGTAGACGGTGAAGGCGCGGGTGCGCGCCTCGAGGTCGGCGGCGTGGCCCTCCTCGACATAGGCGGTGGGGTCGGCGATGGCCACCGTCAGCTCCCAGCCCCCCTCGGCGCGCGGCACGATGCGCAGGGCATCATCCATGTCGCGGGTCTTCTCGCCATCGATGGTGAAGAAGGGTTCGGCGGTGAGGTCCTCGCGCGTCAGGCCCTCGTCGCGCAGCGGCCAGTCGTCGCCGGCATCGGGGCACTCCTGCTCCAGGGCGTGGCGGGCCAGGGTCACGCGCCACGGCACCGCCGGGTCGTCGGCCTTGGCCACCAGCTCGTCGATCTGGGTGAAGAAGCCGCGGTCGTCGGGCTTGAGCGGGTGGCGCACCAGCCGCGCCAACACCCAGTCGGCGTCGCCGATGCTCGCCTCGTCGAGGCTGCGCTTGATGCGCGCCTTGAGGACGTTGCGGATCGAGGGGTGGTCGGGCACCACCGCCAGGCGTCCCTCGCGCTTCTGCACCCGGGCGATGAAGCGCTCGAGGCCCGGCTCGATCAGGGTGTCGGGCTCGACGCTCTTCTTGTCGCCCTCCTCGTGAAGCACCGCCTCGACGCGATCGCCGTGCAGCACCTGCTTCATGGCGGGGGGTGGCACGAAGTAGGAGTCGCCCTCGTCGGTCTCGAGGAAGCCGAAGCCCTTCTCGGTGGCCTTGATCACGCCCTCGACACGAGGGGTGGTGGAGCGGATCTGTTGCTTGAGCTGGGCAAGCAGGGCGTTGTTCTGCAGCATGATCACGAACGTCTGGCGGGAGGTAGGGGGGCCACTATACGGATTCGTGGGCGCGGCGCCAAACGCCGCGGCGTGGGCCATGGCGAATCAGTGGCTTGGGAAGAGAACGGGGGGCAGGGACACGGGCTGGCGCCGGCGCAGGGACTGCCAGAAGGCCTGCCGGAGTGCCTCAGCGCACCGTGATCACGCTGCACTCGGCGGCGTGGGCCACCTTGTGGGAGACGCTGCCCACCACGAAGCCCTTGAGGTCGCTCAGCCCGCGGCTGCCCATGACGATGGCGTCGACGCCGCGCCGGCGCGCCTCGCCGAGGATGGTGCGCGCGGGGTCGCCCTGGCCGATCATCGTCTCGACCCTGGCCGCGCCCTGCTCGCGGGCGGCCTCGGCGGCACGCTCGATCACCTGCTTGCCGGCCGCCTCGCGCTCCGCGCGGCTGGCCTCGATGGCGATGGCACCGATGCCCCATACCAGGGTGGTCTCGTGGGCGAGCGTCTCGGGGATATGCAGCAGGTGGAGGGTGCTGCCCTCCTGGCGGGCCAGCCGGCAGGCCACGGCCAGCGCCCTCCTGGCATGTTCGGAGCCGTCGACGGGTACCAGGATGGAGGTGAACATGGCAGGGCTCCTAGTGGCGGATGGGAAGAGGCGTGCAGGGGGATACCTCGAGCCTAGCGGGTTTCGCGGGCGAGGTCATGCCGGCTGGCGCCCTGTGGCCTCAACCTTGACCTGCATCAGGCCGCCGCTCGCCTTCCGCCTCCAGGCGGCGCAGCTGCTGCCACAGCTCCCGGCGCAGGTCGGCCAGGCGCGGTGCCTGGCCCTCGGCGAAGGGCAGCGGCCGGGTCAGGCGCTGGGTACGCAGGCCCAGGCGGGCGCTGGTCAGGCCGATCCCCAGCCCCTGGGCGGCGCGGGTGGAGAGGCGCCCGGCGAGGTTCATGGAGAGCAGCTCCATGCCGGCATCGCCGGTCATCTCGGTGGCGCCGGCGAAGGCCATCTGGCGCAGCACCTCGCGCAGCAGCCGCAGGCGCGCCGCATAGCCGAGCTCCAGGCCGTAGAGCCGGCAGAGCCGCTCCACCATGGCCAGGCTGCGCCAGGCCACCAGCGCCATGTCCACCAGGGTCAGCGGGCTCACCGCCACCATCACCGCGGTCTCGCCGGACATCCGCGACACCAGGCGGCGTGCCTCGCGGTCGCGGGGGGCCAGCAGGTGGTGGTCGAGCAGGACGAGCAGCTCGGCGCCGCCGTGGTGGGGCTGGCGGGCAGCCAGGAAGGCCTGCCAGTGGGGATGGTCGTCGTGCAGCGCCAGGGCGCGGCGCAGCGCCTGGGCGGTGGCATCGGCCTCGCCGCGGGAGGCCGCGGGCAGGGCGGTCAGCCGCTCGCGCAGCCGGTCGTGGCGGCGCAGGCGACGCAGGCGCCACAGCTCGCTCGCCAGCGCCGAGCCGCCGAGGCCCAGGGCCAGCAGCAGCACCAGGCTCCAGGCGCCGGCCAGCCAGTCGCCGTCGAGGCCCGCGCTGACCAGGGTGAGGCCGGCCTCCACGGCGCCCAGGCCCAGGGTGCCGGCGAGCAGCAGTAGCAGTCCCCAGCGGCGCCGGCGCGGCCGTCCCAGGTCGGGTGTTGGCCCCGCCTCGCTCGCCGTGTCGCCGGCCACCAGCGCCTGGCTCTCCCGGTCGTGGGCGAAGGCCTCGGCCGGGCGCGGGTCGGCCCCCGGGGCCTCGGTCGGCTGCGCCTCGGGGGCGAAGCGCTGGCCGGGGCGGGGGTCCTGGGGGTGACTCATTGCAGCTTGTCTCCGATCAGCCAGTCGAGGGCGGCATCCATGCGGATATGGGGCAGGGCGCCACCCTCCAGGGGCAGCGGGCGGAAGGCGGGGAAGGCGAAGCCCTGGCGGGCCCAGAAGGCGTCGTCGGGAAGCCGCTCCGGCACCTCGCCGGGGAACAGCAGCAGCGGCTCGCCGTCCATCCCGGTGCCGCGCAGCGCCGGGGTGCGCCGGCCGTGATGTTCCACCTCGCGCGCCTCGCTTGCGCGGATCGCCGCCAGCGACAGGGCGCGCACCGGCACGTCGGCGAAGCGCAGGTCCTTGAGCGGCTCGGCCAGCAGCGCCTCGAGCAGCGCCACCAGGCGCGGGTGCTGCTCCGGGGTGACGTGGTCGGCCTTGGTGGCGGCGATGGCCAGGCGGTCGATGCGCGGCGCGAAGAGCCGCGAGAGCAGGCTGCGCCGCCCATAGTCGAAGCTCTGCATCAGGTTGGCCAGGGCCCGGGCGAGGTCTTGGAAGCGCTCGGGGCCGGCGTTGAGGGCGCCGAGCAGGTCCACCAGCACGATCTGGCGATCGAAGCGGCGGAAGTGGTCGCGGTAGAAGGGGCGCACGATGTGCTGCTGGTAGTAGCGGAAGCGCCGCGCCAGGGTGGCGTAGTTGCTGGTCTCCGGCAGCGCGGCCAGCGCCTCGGGGTCCGCCTCGGCGACCCCGGGGATCGGGAAGAACTGCAGCACCGGGGCGCCGGTGAGGTCCCCGGGCAGCAGGAAGCGCCCCGGCTGCAGGTCAGCGAAGCCCGCCTCCCGGGCGCCGCGCAGCCCCGCGGCGTAGTGCTCGGCGATCTCGGCCAGGCGCGCCTCGTCGGCCTCGCCGGCGGGGTCGAGGCCGGCCACCGCGGCCTGCCAGTCGGCGAAGTGGGTGGCGCGCTGCGCGCCGCCAAGGGCGGCCTGGCTCCGGCACCAGCCGGGATAGTCGTGGGCCAGCAGCGGCAGGTCGAGCAGCCACTCGCCGGGGTAGTCGAACAGGTCCAGGGTCAGCTGGCGGCTGTCGCCCTCGAACCAGCCAGGGCGGGCCGGGCGGTAGCGGATCGTCAGGCGCAGTTCGCTGATGCCGCGGGTGGGCTCGGGCCAGCGCGGCGGCGTCGCCGACAGCGCCGCCATGGCCGGGTCGTAGGGGAAGCGCGGCACCCCCAGGTCCTGCTGGTTGACGCGCCGCGCACCCAGCAGGCGCCCCTCGCGGGCCGCGGGCAGCAGGTCGAGGCGTGCCTCGAGGCCGGCGTGGCGCAGCTGGTTGACCAGCGAGGTGAGGAAGGCGGTCTTGCCGGAGCGGGAGAGGCCGGTCACGGCCAGGCGCAGCTGGCGGTCGCGGCCGCGCTCAAGCAGGTCCTGGAGCTCCCGGGTGAGGGGCTGGCGCATGGGCACTCCTCAGCTACCTAAGAAAAGGCCGTAGAGGGTCGGCGAGGCAGCCAGCAGGAAGCCGGCGCCGGCCAGCACCCGTCCCGGCCAGTGGTAGCGGCTGTAGTGCGCCAGGCTCAGGCCCCCCAGGCAGATCAGCATGCCGAGGATGTTGCAGACATAGGTGATCATCGACCAGACGGGGTCGGGGTTCATGCGCTCGGGCTCCTCGCTTGTGGTGTCACGGCGAGGATGGTATCAGGAGAGCAGGCCCAACGGCAGCGAACAGGGAGACGCGATGACGACGCCGGAGCAGGTGCTGGCCTTCTGGTTCGACGAGCTCGAGCCGGCCCAGTGGTTTCGCAAGGACCGGGCGCTGGACGCCGAGATCGCCGGGCGCTTCGGTGCCTGCCTGGCGGCGGCGCGGCGCGCCGAGCTGTGGGGCTGGCGCGAGACCCCCGAGGGGCGGCTCGCCGAGGTGACCGTGCTTGACCAGTTCTCGCGCAACGTCCATCGCGACACCCCGGCGGCCTTCGCGGCCGACCCGCTGGCGCTGGGGCTGGCCCAGGAGGCGGTGGCCCGTGGCGCCGACGCGGCGCTGTCGCCGGCGCGGCGCGCCTTCCTCTACATGCCCTGGATGCACAGCGAGTCGCGGCGGATCCATGACCAGGCGCTCACCCTGTTCGACCAGCCGGGCCTGGAGGAGAACCTGCGCTTCGAGCGGCGCCATCGCGACATCATCCTGCGCTTCGGCCGCTACCCCCATCGCAACGCCATCCTCGGCCGCGTTTCCACCCCGGAGGAGCTGGCCTTCCTGGCACAGCCCGGCTCCTCCTTCTAGCGTTATCATCACTCACCACTCTCTCGACAAGGAGGCACCATGGGCATCATCGCCTGGCTCATCATCGGCGGGCTCGCCGGCTGGATCGCGGGCCATATCATGCGCGGCGGGGGCTTCGGCATCCTCGGCAACATCGGCGTCGGCGTGGTCGGCGCGGTGATCGGCGGCTTCATCTTCCAGCAGATCCTCGGCATGGGCACCGGCGGCTTCCTCGGTTCGCTGTTCAGCGCCGTGGTTGGCGCGGTGATCCTGCTGTGGGTGATCAGCAAGGTGAAGACGGGGTGATCCGGCGCGAGCAGGACTAAAGTTTACGTCAACGTCACCCAAGGGATAGGCGTCGTTACTGTCGACAGTAACGGCGCCTATCTGCGTCTAACGCGTCGACAATCGCCGCCAAGCCGGCCAGAACCGCTCTTCCTGTCGACAATGTCCGCGGCGTCGCGACGCCTGGCGCTGACCCAAAGTCGAATGTTCGCAGCTGCAGCATGCACGTAAAACCTCGGGGCATAACAACAACGATGCGAGGAACCCCAGGTGAATAACCAGAAACGATGAGGACATGACCAAAAAGCGCGACAT
>NZ_AXCA01000211.1:0-11079 GCF_000475415.1 Halomonas sp. PBN3
GCGCCATGCCTGGCGCACAAACAAGAGGACCCGCCACGTGGGCGGGTCAAGGGAGTCATCATGCGGGAGACTCAGGGATCATTCCGACCACGCGGCGATGGCCTCTCGCTCCTCGTCGGTCATCCCGGTAATGTTGCCCAGCGGCATATAGCCGCTGGCCACCACCTCACGAATCTTGTCTCGCTGCTGCAGGATCTGCTCATGGGTATCGTAGGCAAGCCCTGCGGGGGGTGCATTGAAGCCAGGCTGACTAGGTTCGCTGGCGTGGCAGGCCACACAACGAGTCTCGATGATCGGCTGCACCTCGGCCATGTCCACGGAAACCGACGCCTGGGCCTGGCCGGCGTTGCCACCGACGCTCGGCATGGCGACCCAGAAGGCCACCGCGATCAGCGCGGTGCCGGCCACCGGGTAGGCGGGCTGTATCTTGCCGGCGTGCATCAGCACGAAGAACTGACGGATCAGCGCGCCGCCGAAAATGAACAGCGACATGATCACCCAGGCCTGCTCGTGGGAGTAAGCGAAGGAGTAGTGATTGCTGATCATCAGCAGCACCACCGGCAGGGTGAAGTAGGTGTTGTGCACCGAGCGCTGCTTGCCGCGCTTGCCGTCCAGCGGGTTGGGGGCCTCGCCCGCCTTCATCGCCTTCACCATGCGGCGCTGCCCCGGGATGATCCAGAAGAAGACGTTGGCCGACATGGCGGTGGCCATCACCGCACCGGTGAGCAGGAAGGCCGCGCGGCCGGAGAAGATCTGGGTGCTCAGGTAGGAGACCACCACCATCATCACCGCCACCGCGATGCTGAGCACGCCATCACGGGTCATGTTGGGGCTGATGCGCTTGCACAGCTCGTTGTAGACCACCCAGCCGCCGAGCAGGAACAGCAGCGCCACCACGTTGGCCTGCCAGCCGCTCATGTTGGCGGCCCACGCCCAGCTGGCATTGGGGTTGACCAGGTAGAAGCTGGGGTTGGCCATGTAGAGCAGGATGAACAGCGCAAAGCCCGACAGCCAGGTGGTGTAGGCCTTCCAGAACGACCAGTGCAGGTCCTCGGGCAGCTTGGCCGGGGCTGTGGCGTACTTCTGGTTGTGGTAGAAGCCGCCGCCGTGCACCGCCCACATCTCGCCGAACACGCCCTTGTCGCGGTCCTCGGCGGCCTTGGGCGTGCGCAGGCCGTTGTCCAGCATCACGAAGTAGATGGATTCACCGATCCAGGCGATGGCCGCGATGACGTGCAGCCAGCGCAGCATGAAGTTTCCGAAATCCAGCAGATAGGCTTGCATAGGGGGGCCTCGTCTAGCGTCTTGTTATGGGCATCTCGGCGGGGGAAGCCCCTCAGCTTCCGCGGTAGGTGGAGTAGCCATAGGGCGAGAGCAGCAGCGGCACATGGTAGTGCGCGCCGGCATCGGCCACGCCGAAGCGCAGCGGGATCACGTCCAGGAAACGCGGCTCCTCGGCCTCGACACCCTGGGCACGCAGGTAGTCCCCGGCATGGAAGACCAGCTCGTACTGGCCAGCAGCGAACGCCTCGCCCTCGAGGATCGGCGCGTCACAGCGCCCGTCGTCGTTGGTTACCACCTCCTTCAGGCGGGTGCGGCTCTCGCCCTCCAGGCGATAGACCTCGATGCGGATGCCCTCTCCCGGGCGACCCTGGGCGGTGTCGAGTACGTGGGTGGTCAGGCGTCCCATGGTGGTGCTCCTCGTGTCGTGTTGTGGATTGTCGTAATGGAACCGGGTTTCGCTTGCCGGTGCAGGTGCCCGAGGCCACCCTCACTCTGTGAAAACAGTTTTAGACATTTTTTCGGTACATTTCAAAACATTTTTTGTATACATTTATTCGGAGCATTCGCCAGAACTAACCGACCACCCCCTGAAGGAGCATGACCATGAGCGACAGAACCCTGAGCCCGCGACCCAGCCAGCTGGACCAGGCCGCCTTCGTGGCCGCCTACGGCGAGATCTATGAGCACTCCCCCTGGGTTGCCGAACTGACCTGGGAGAAGGGTCTCACGGCGGCACAGGACACTCCCGAGGGACTCGCCGAGGCGATGGGCGAGGTGCTCGCTTCCGCTCCCGCCGAGCGCCAGCTGGAGGTGATCCGCGCCCACCCGGACCTGGCCGGCAAGGCAGCGGTGGCCGGCGAGCTCACCGACGACTCCACCCGCGAGCAGGCCGGCGCCGGCCTCGACCAGTGCTCCCCGGAGGAGATGGCCCGCTTCGAACGGCTCAACGCCGCTTACAAGGCGAAGTTCGGCTTCCCCTTCGTGATGGCGGTGAAGGGCAGCGACCGCTACGCCATCCTCGACGCCTTCGAGACACGCCTGGAGAACGACCCCGCCGAGGAGCGCCGCACGGCGGTGGCGCAGATCAACCGCATCGCCCGCTTTCGCCTGGAGGCCAGAGCCGACACCGGGCAGTGACGCCAGCAGGGGGCTGCCACTGCCCCCATCTACCCCAGAGCGGGGCGCCGGAGAACCGGCGCCCCGCTTGTCGTTGGGGTCATGAAAGATGGTGTCGTCCGCCGGGGACCGGCTGGGCATCCGGGTCCTGGCCCGCGGCCTCGGCGTCGGCACGGGCGATCTCCTCGCGTTCGCGCCGCTCGTCGGCCAGGGAGCGATGCGGCAGCACCAGGTTGAGCAAGAAGGAGGTGATCGCCGCCACCACGATGGGCGCGCCACCGATGACGTTCTGCAGCATCTCGGGAAACTGCTCGATGGCTGCCGGCACCTGGGAGATGCCCAGCGCCAGTGCCAGGGAGAGGCCGACGATGGTCACGTTGCGGGCCGAGAGCTCGTCCTTGATGAGCAGTTGGATGCCGGTCATGGTGATCATCCCGAACACCGTGATGGTGGCGCCACCCAGCACCGGGTAGGGAATGGTGGTCATGATGGCGCTGAACTTGGGACTCAGCCCGGCCAGCAACATGAAGACCCCGGCGATGGCTAGCACCGAGCGGCTGATCACCTTGGTCATGGCCACGATGCCCACGTTCTGGCTGAAGGTGGAGGTGGGCAGCGCCGCGAACAGCGAGCTCACCGCGGTGGTCAGGCCGTTGCCGAGCAGGCCACCGGTGAGCTCGCGGGTCTTCAGCTCACGATTCATGCCCGCCACGCTGGTGGCGGAGAGGTCGCCGATGGTCTGCACCGAGTTGATCACGCAGATCACCACCATGGAGACGATCGCCGCGGAGTGGAACTCCAGCTCGAAGGGCATGAACCGCGGCACCGCCAGCCAGCTCGCCTCGGCCACCGAACTGAAGTCGACCATACCCATCGGCAGGGCCACCGCGTAGCCCACCAGGATACCGACGATGATCGCCGAGAGGCGCACCACGCCGCGCCCGAACTGGGAGGCGCCGAGTACTGCCAGCAGGGTGATGATACCCACCATCCAGTTGGCCAGGTCGCCGAAGCCCTCGGCATTGACGTTGCCGCTACCCGCCATGTAGCGGATGGCGATGTCGTAGAGCGAGAGGCCGATCACCAGCACCACGGTGCCCGCCACGATGGGCGGAAAGAGGTGGCGGATATACTGGATGAAGTAGCCGACCACCATCATGGTGATGCCGCCGATCAGCTGGGCACCGAGGATCCCCTCGATGCCGAACTGCCCGCCCACGGCGATCAGGGTCGGCACATAAGCGAAGCCGACGCCGAAGATGGCCGGCAGGCGCGCGCCGAACTTCCAGACACCATAGAGGTGGAACAGGGTGCAGACGCCCGAGGCGAGCACCGCCACCTGGATCAGCAGCAGCTTCTCCTGGGGCGTCGAGCCGACCACGCCGGCGATGATGATGGGGGGCGTGATCACGCCGGCGATCATCGCCAGCACGTGCTGCAACGAGATCGGCAGCGCCTTGTAGACCGGCGGCCGCCCGTCGAAGTCGAACAGCGAGGTGTTGCGTGTCTTGGTTGTCATGGGGCTATCCGGGCTGTGTTGTGATTGTTTAGATACACATGTCACGGGGCTATAGTTCACAACACACAGACTTTAATGTATACGAAAACAAAGAACGAATGACTCCATCTTTCGTCGCAGTGATAACAGCAGACTAGACTGTCAGAGAAGTTCCCCGACCGAACAGGAGGCCTGCATGTACCGGAATCGACTCGAGGCGGCCGAGCGCCTGGCCGAACGCCTGGGCCTCCTGGCCGGCCAGCACCCAGCACCCGCTGGTGCTGGTGCGCAAGATCGGCGCCCCCCGGCAATCCGGAGTAAGCCATCGGCGCGGTGAGCGAGGATGGCAGCGTGCACCTGGAGGAGGCGGCACGCGGCTGCCGGGAGGCATGGCTGGCCGGGGAGGTCGAGCGCCAGTGGGAACTGGTCGCCGCGCCGGGGGTGCCCCCACCGGACACCCTGGCACGCCTGGAGACGCTGGCCGACGAGGTGGTGTGCGGCGAGGTTCCCGAACGCTTCGGCGCCGTGGGACAGTTCTTCGCCGACTTCGACCAGGTCGGCGACGACGAGGTGGTGGCACTGCTCGGCGCCTGGCCCGCCGGCGACGGCTCCGCGCCTGACCCTCGACACACTGCCTGGCCATACGACGATAGCGGGCCGCCCCGAGGGGCGGCCCGCTGTCACTGCCTGGAAGGAGGACGGCTTACTTGCTGCCGACGGCCTTCAGGCTCTCCTCGACCAGCTTCTGACCCTTCTGCAGGTAGTCCTGGTTGAGGGTGGAGAGCTTCTCGACGTCGGCCTTGACGTGGTCGCCGAGGTCCTGGGCGGCTTTCTGCTGGCCCTCGAAGGCCTGCTTGAAGCCATCGGCATCGCGAACCGCGATCCAGGCTCGGGCC
Source organism: Halomonas sp. PBN3 (assembly GCF_000475415.1). Taxonomy (NCBI): domain Bacteria; kingdom Pseudomonadati; phylum Pseudomonadota; class Gammaproteobacteria; order Oceanospirillales; family Halomonadaceae; genus Halomonas; species Halomonas sp. PBN3. The sequence continues at coordinate 4,795 of NZ_AXCA01000211.1, forward strand.
TGGGACAGGCTCAGGTCGCTGTAGCGACGTGCGGCGTCGAGCTGGGCACCGACGAGCTTCTCGGTGTACTCGAGGGCCAGCGAGCCGTAGGCACGGGCCGGCTCGACGAAGAGCCCTTCAAACTGTTCGGTCGCTTTCTGTTGGGTAGCCTTGGTGGTCATGGAACGCCTCCGTCTCTGTGGCCGAACAGGACGATATGTCCTGTGCTGCAATGCAACATAGCAGGCGTTATTGTGCATTGCAACATCGGCTTTCCTCGGCCAGCCCCTCAGCGATAGGCTCCCTCCACGTCGGTGATGCGCATCGCCTGGCGACCCAGGCCGGCGTGGAGATCCAGCATGCGCTCGAGCCAGGCGTGGACCGGGTCGGCGTTGGAGACCAGGTCGGCGCTGGAGACGCAGCGCGCCCACATGAAGCAACCGAAGACCAGGTAGTCGGCGCCGGCCGGGGCGTCGCCATCCAGGAAGGCGGCCTCCTTGAGGCGGCCGCGCAGCGGCTCGAGGCCGGCATCCAGCTGGGAGAGCCCCTTCGCCGGCGAGTGGAACTCCTCCAGGGTCCGGCCGAAGCGCTTCTCGCGGCTCGCGCGGAAGTAAGCCCGGTCGTCGGGGTGGATGGCATTGAACAGGTCCATGATGATGGTGCGCATGATGGCCGGCTGCAGGGTGCGCTCGGCATAGTGGCGCAGGAAGCGCGCGCGCCCCTCGGCCAGGTCGTCGCCCAGCAGCGGCGCCTCGGGGTAGGCGCGATCCAGGTAGCGCAGGATCTCGTAGCTGTCGGTGACCACCGTCTCGCCGTCCACCAGCACCGGCACCTTGTCATGGTCGGCGAAGGCCAGGGCCGCCTTGTCGGTGAAGCGCCAGGGGCGGGTCTCCACCTCCAGCCCCTTGTGGGCCAGGGCGTAGCGCACGCGCCAGCAGTAGGGCGAGAAGCGCAGCCCCTCGTCGACGCCACACAGGTCATAGAGCACGCGTGTCATGCCATCTCCTCGTTCGGGTAACCGTCAGGGTGATACCGGCGCAGTCTGGCAGCGATTGCCACCCCCGCCAATAGCGGCCGGCGCCTGTCCATTAGTCTAATAACCATCGTCATGTGGCCGCCGATGGCTGGCCGAAAACAGAGCCTTTACCCAAGCGAGACAAGTGGTTAGATGGCGAAACAGGGCATGCACCGGCTCCCGATTATTGGTCATACCAATTTCCCTGCTATGGAAAGCACGCGGACCAGGCCTTAAGGTCCCGCTGTCCAACACCCCGGCCGGCGCTTCGCCGCCCGGGCACCCTGCTGACTGCTGATCGAGGATACCCGTTCCATGAATGACACCCTCCTTGCACTGCTGGCCTTCGTGCCCCTGGTGCTGGCCGGTGTGCTGCTGATCGGTCTGCGCATGGCGGCCAGGACCGCTATGCCGATCGTGTTCGTGGTCACCGCCCTGATTGCCCTGTTCGCCTGGGAGATGAGCACCACCCGCGTGCTGGCCTCCACCCTCCAGGGCCTGATCCTCACGGTCTCGATCCTGTGGATCATCTTCGGCGCCATCCTGCTGCTCAATACCCTCAAGCGCTCCGGCGGCATCAAGGCGATCCGCAACGGCTTCTCCGGCATCAGCCCGGACCGCCGCGTGCAGGCGATCATCGTCGCCTGGCTGTTCGGCTGCTTCATCGAGGGCGCCTCGGGCTTCGGCACCCCCGCCGCCGTGGCCGCCCCGCTGATGGTGGCGCTGGGCTTCCCGGCGCTGGCCGCCGTGGTGGTGGGCATGATGATCCAGTCCACCCCGGTCTCCTTCGGCGCCGTGGGCACCCCCATCGTGGTGGGTGTCTCCGGCGGCCTCGACCGCGCCGGCATCACCGAGACCCTCGAGGCCGGTGGCGCCACCTGGATGGAGTACTTCCGCCTGATCGCCGGTGAGGTGGCCGTCATCCACGGCATCGTCGGCATCCTGATGCCGCTGATCATGGTGGTGATCATGGTGCGCTTCTTCGGCGCCAACCGCTCCTGGAAGGAGGGCCTCTCCATCGCCCCCTTCGCGATCTTCGCCGGCATCAGCTTCGTGGTGCCCTACATGCTGGCCGGCGTGCTGCTGGGGCCGGAGTTCCCGTCGATGATCGGCGCCATGGTCGGCCTGGCCATCGTCGTCCCGGCGGCCCGCCGCGGTTTCCTGATTCCCAAGGACACCTGGGACTTCCCCGAGTCCTCCGCCTGGCCCGACCAGTGGATCGGCAAGCTCGAGATCAAGCTGGACGACGTCACCGGCAAGGCGCCGATCTCCACCCTGATGGGCTGGGTGCCCTATGTACTGCTGGCGGTGATCCTGGTCGCCTCGCGCACCGTCGAGCCGTTCAAGAATGCGCTGACCTCCTTCGCCTTCGGCTGGAGCGACATCCTCGGCGAGGCAGGCGTCTCGGGCGCCATCCAGCCGCTCTACCTGCCCGGCGGGATCCTGCTGATGGTGGTGCTGCTCACCGCCCTGCTTCACCGCATGCGCCTGGGTGAGCTGAAGGCGGCCTTCGGAGAGTCCTCCAAGACCATCCTCGGCGCCGGCTTCGTGCTGATCTTCACCATTCCCATGGTGCGGATCCTGATCAACTCCGGCGTCAACGCCGCCGACCTGGTCTCCATGCCGGTGGCCATGGCACAGCTGGTGGCCGACAGCGTGGGCGGCATCTACCCGTTCTTCGCTCCGGCCGTGGGCGCGCTGGGCGCCTTCATCGCCGGCTCCAACACCGTCTCCAACCTGATGCTGTCCGACTTCCAGTTCAACGTCGCCCAGCAGCTCGGCCTCTCCACCGCCTTCATGGTGGCGCTGCAGGCCGTGGGGGCCGCCGCCGGCAACATGATCGCCATCCACAACGTGGTGGCGGCCTCGGCCACCGTGGGCCTGCTCGGCCGCGAGGGCGAGACCATCCGCAAGACGATCCTGCCGACGATCTACTACCTCGTCGCCACCGGGATCATCGCGCTGCTCGCCTTCTACGTGCTGGGCGTCGGCGACCCGCTGCTCGGCCTCGGCTGACCGGGTCACCCCCCTCGCGAACGCATCGCCCCCGGCAATGACTGCCGGGGGCGACGTGTTTCATGGGACAGCAAGACCGGTGGAGAGAAACGGCTGGCCAAGCCAGGGCGGAGGCCCTACTCCCACCCCTCCAGGCGCATCGCCGAGCGCTCCAGGCGTTCATCCTCGGCCTCGATCTCGCGCAGCGCCTCGCCGAGGCCGTTGAGGTGCTCCAGCGCCACTCGCTGGGCCAGCTGCGGCTTGCCCTTGACCACGGCGTCATGAAGCCTGGCGTGCTGGCGATTGATCATCTCCCGGGGCTCCGGGCGGTGATAGAGGTTCTTCACCGAGGCGAACACCGAGCTCAGCAGCAGGTCGGTGAGGCTCTGCAGGGTGTGCACCAGCACCGGGTTGTGGGAGGCCTGGGAGATCGCCAGATGGAAGGCGTGGTCGAGGCGCGCCAGGCGCTCGACGTCGATGGGGTCGGCGCTTGCCACGTAGTCGGCCATCTCGCGATAGCGCCGCGTGATCAGCACCCGGTCCGCCGGATTGCCGCGGCTGGCGGCCAGCCGCGCCGATTCGCCCTCGAGCAGGGCGCGCACCTCGAGCAGGTCGAACAGGGTGCGCGGGTGGTCGCGGAAGAGGTGCATCAGCGGGCTCTGTTCCCGGGCCGGCAGCAGCGAGGCCACCGTGGAACCCCGCCCCTGGCGGGTCTCGATGATGCCCTTGCTGCGCAGGATGCGCAGCCCCTCGCGCAGCGAGGCGCGCGACACCCCCAGCCGCTCGCACAGCCGCCGCTCGGAGGGCAGCAGCTGCCCGGTACGGAAGATGCCGTCGAGGATCAGGCGCTCGAGGCGCGCGGCCACCCCCTCCGGGGTTCGCTGGCCGCCATAGGCGTCATCGGGGCTTGGCGTCATGGGCTCTCTCCTGCCGGTGCGGCGTCACGGTCATGGCCGTCGTGGCAACGAACGGCTAGGCTGCGAGGATACACTGGAAAACCCTTCCATATAATAGACCAATTACTGGTCTGACCAGTGCGCCACAGACTGGACAGCAGCGCCAGCGCTGCCACGATAATGACCAGATGTGCCACAAGGCGCGCCCTCCGTCGTGACCGGGACGCGCCTCGCGATGGCCGTTCCGCCCTGACGAGACGCATGGGGAGTCCACATGAGCACCCACTACGACGCCCGGCTCGATGGCGAGCCCCCCCGCATCGCCCAGGCCGAGGTCCTCGCCGACCTGCGCCAGGCACTGCCCGGCATGACCCTGCTGCACCGCGAGGAGGACCTGCGCCCCTTCGAGTGCGACGGTCTCTCCGCCTATCGTGCCCTGCCGATGCTGGTCGCCCTGCCCGAGACCCTCGAGCAGGTCGAGACCCTGCTCAAGCGCTGCCGGGCGCTGGGCGTGCCGGTGGTGACCCGCGGCGCCGGCACCGGCCTCTCCGGCGGCGCCATGCCGCTTGAACACGGCGTGCTGCTGGTACTGTCGCGCTTCAACCGCATCCTCGAGATCGATCCCGAGGCGCGCACCGCCCGGGTACAGCCCGGGGTGCGCAACCTGGCGATCTCCGAGGCCGCCAGCCCCTACGGGCTCTACTATGCTCCGGATCCCTCCTCACAGATCGCCTGCTCCATCGGCGGCAACGTCGCCGAGAACGCCGGCGGCGTGCACTGCCTCAAGTACGGCCTCACCGTTCACAACGTCATCAAGGTCGAGGTGCTGACCATCGAGGGCGAGCACATGACCCTGGGGTCGGACGCCCTGGATGCCCCCGGCTTCGACCTGCTGGCGCTGTTCACCGGCTCCGAGGGGATGCTCGGGGTGGTCACCGAGATCACCGTCAAGCTGCTGCCCAAGCCGGAGACCGCCAAGGTGCTGATGGCGAGCTTCGACGACATCGAGAAGGCCGGCGACGCCGTCGGCGCCATCATCGCCGCCGGCATCATCCCCGGGGGCCTGGAGATGATGGACAACCTGGCGATCCGCGCCGCCGAGGACTTTATCGGCGCCGGCTACCCGGTGGAGGCCGAGGCGATCCTGCTCTGTGAGCTGGACGGCGTGGAGGCCGACGTCGACGACGACTGCCAGACCGTGCGCCGCGTGCTGGAGCAGGCCGGCGCCACCGATATCCAGCAAGCCCGCGACGAGGCCGAGCGCGCGCTGTTCTGGGCCGGGCGTAAGAACGCCTTCCCAGCGGTGGGCCGCATGTCACCGGACTACTACTGCATGGACGGCACCATCCCCCGCCGCGAGCTGGCCCGGGTGCTCAAGGGCATCGGCGACCTCGGCGAGGAGTACGGCCTGCGCGTCGCCAACGTCTTCCACGCCGGCGACGGCAACATGCACCCGCTGATCCTCTTCGATGCCAACCAGCCCGGCGAATTCGAGCGTGCCGAGGAGCTCGGCGGGCGCATCCTGGAGCTGTGTGTCGAGGTGGGCGGCACCATCACCGGCGAGCACGGCGTGGGACGCGAGAAGATCCACCAGATGTGCGTGCAGTTCAGCCCCGGCGAGCTCGCCACCTTCCGGGCCGCCAAGCGCGCCTTCGACCCTGACGAGCTGCTCAACCCGGGCAAGAACATTCCCACGCCGGCGCGCTGCTCCGAGTTCCGCCTGACCAAGAGCGCCGGCGACGCGCCCGCGCCGACCCACGCCTGAGCGCCGGCCAGGAGACAGGACAACATAGTGACCATGAACGACATCCCAAGCCAGGACGCCAGCGAGGCGCTGGCCGACCACATCCGCCGCGCCGAGGCCGAGGGAACGCCGCTGCGCCTCGTCGGCGGTGACACCAAGGCCTTCTATGGTCGCGCCGTGGACGGCGAGACCCTCTCCACCCGCGAGCACCGCGGCATCACCGAGTACGACCCGGTGGAGCTGATCGTCTCGGTGCGCGCCGGCACGCCGCTGCGCGAGCTCGAGGCCGCGCTGGCCGCCGAGGGGCAGATGCTGCCCTGCGAGCCCCCCCACTTCGGCGATGACGCCACCGTGGGCGGCATGATCGCCACCGGGCTCTCCGGCCCGCGACGCCCCTGGGCCGGCAGCGTGCGCGACTTCGTGCTGGGCACGCGCGTGATCATGCGCCAGGGCAGCGAGCAGCGCTTCGGCGGCCAGGTGATGAAGAACGTCGCCGGCTATGACCTCTCGCGCCTCATGGTGGGCGCCCAGGGCACCCTGGGGCTGATCACCGAGGTCTCCATGAAGGTGCTGCCGCTGCCCGGTGCCAGCCGCAGCCTGCACCTGGACATGCCGCTGGCCGACGCCCTGGAGCGGCTCGCCGAGTGGGGCCGCCA
>NZ_AXCA01000212.1:0-37208 GCF_000475415.1 Halomonas sp. PBN3
GGCAGTGACGTCAGGGACCTCGTCCAGAGCGACAGGATGCGAGCGCAGCGTGCGCTTGCCTTGGCGCTCCGCGACCAGAGCGTCGAAGCCCTCGACGATCTCGTCAAAGATGTTGCGGTCCATGGTCATGTCCTCGTAACGACACCAAAAAGTATACGCAATTTGCGTATGTATTTCGCTGCTGATCATTGCCGCCTTCGCTCGTTGCCAAGGGCCTTTGCAGGAGCGGAGCGGCAAAGGCTGGAAGGGCCAAAGGCCGGAAGGGAAGGGGGCTCAAGGGGAAGGGGCTTGCCCTGAAAGGCTGAGCAGAGTGAGAACCGCAAAGGGAAAGGGCAAAGGGTTGCTGCCGGCGCTGGTCGTTTCTCACCCTGTCGTGGCGCCGCTTGCTTAAAGCGGCGCTGCAGAAAGAAATCGCAGCTTTTGCAGAAAGCCTCCTGCCTAAATCACTGATTCTGCTGTTTTTGCACTATGCGCTTCCCCTGCGTCGGCGCACCTGTGCAGAATGAAACGCTGTCTGCATCTACCGACAAGGAGGTCGCCGTGGGATTTCGCTTCCAGCGCCGTATCACCCTCGCGCCGGGTATCCGCCTCAACTTGAGCAAGCGGGGCCTCGGGCTTTCGGTGGGCCCACGGGGCGCGAGCCTCAGCGTGGGGCCAAGGGGCGTGCACGGCCACGCGGGCATTCCCGGCACCGGACTGGCCTATCGCCAGAAGCTCAACGCCCGGGGCCGTTCGGCCGGGCGCGGGAGCAGCGGCGCCGGCCGCGCAAGCCCCGCGGCGGGCCTGGAGGCGCTGCTGGCTCAGGGCGAGTCGCTGCCCATCCGGTTGGATATCGACGGTGATGGCGGCATCCACTATGCCCACGGTGACGGCACGCCCATGAGCGACGACGAGGCCCGAGTGCTGCGGCGTCATGCAGGAGACTCTCTGCGCGAGCAGCTGGCTCAGCACTGTGAGCGCCTCAACGCCGACCTGGATCGCCTGGGGCGGCTCCACGAGGAGACGCCCCACCCGGATATCACTGGCTACGTCACCCGAGACTTCGCCGAGGCGCCGCCGGCGCCACCGGCGCTGCGTCAGCCCGCCTGGTGGCATCGGCTATGGCCGCCCGCCAGGCGGCGCGTCGAGGAGGAGAACCGGCGCCGGCAGGCGGCCTTTGATCAGGCCTATCGCGACTGGGAGCGGCGTAAGGCGAAGCACGACGAGGCCGAGTTTGCACGCCACCTTCGCGAGGGGGAAGGCGTGCTGCATGACCCGGACGCCATGGAGCAGACGCTGCGTGAACGCCTGGAGGAGATCGACTGGCCCCGTGAAACCGCCATCGACTTCGACCTCGGCCGCGACGTCAGCACCATTGCCGTGGATATCGACCTCCCCTGTGAGGACGAGATGCCCGACCGCTACTGGACCATGCCCGCCAAGCAGATCAGGCTGACGCCCCGCCGGCTCAGCGATACCCGGCAGCGTGAGCTTTATCGGGACCACGTCCACGGCATCGCCTTTCGCGTGCTGGGCGCGGTGTTCGCCCGCCTGCCCGCTGTGCAGGAGGCGAAGATCTCCGGCTATCGCCAGATCACCGACCCGGCCACCGGCGGCGAGCGCGACCAGTACCTGTTCAGCGTCAAGGTCACTCGCGAGCAGTGGAGCCGGATCCACTTCGACAGGCTGGACCAGGTGGACCCGGTAGCGGCCATGGAGGCCTTCACCCTGCGCCGCGACATGACCAAGACCGGCATCTTCCGCGATATCGAGCCGTTCAAGCTGGTTTAGGCCATGCCCAAAGGCGCCTTGATCTCGCTGAATGGAAGACACAGAGTAAGGCGATAGCTAATACGGAGCAGGGTGCAGGGATGACCACCGAGCGCATCACCGACTACCACGCCAAATATTTCGCCTATGAGCTCACTCGCCAGCGCAGGGGGGGAGACGTGGACCGGCTGGCTGCTTCGCTATTCGATGCCTCGGTCGATCTCAACCCGCATCAGATCGATGCGGCCCTGTTTGCCCTGCAGAACCCGCTGACTAAGGGGGTACTACTCGCTGATGAGGTGGGGCTGGGTAAGACCATCGAAGCGGCGCTGGTGATTTGCCAGTACTGGGCAGAGCGTCGGCGTCGCTTGCTGGTGATTGCACCGGCCGCCCTGCGCAAGCAGTGGGCGACCGAGCTGGCCGAGAAGTTCCACTTGCCTACCCAGGTGCTGGATGCCCGCACCTACAAGCAGCAGCGTGATCAGGGGATTTACGATCCGCTGGATCAGGACGCCATTAGCGTGATGTCCTACCACTTCGCGGCCAAGCTGGAACCTCAGCTGCGTACCATCCCATGGGATCTGGTGGTGATCGACGAGGCCCACAAGCTGCGCAACGCCCACCGCGAGAGTCATCGCACCGGGCAGGCCATCAAGCGTGCCTTCGCCGGCAGCCGGAAGTTGCTGCTCACTGCCACGCCACTGCAGAATTCACTGCTCGAGCTCTATGGGCTCTCCACGGTGATCGATGACCAGCTGTTTGGGGACGCGATCAGCTTCCGCCGCCAGTTCATGCGCGGTGGAAATGACATTGAGGGTCTGCGACGCCGGCTAGATGAATTTGCCAAGCGCACCCTGCGCCGCCAGGTGCTGGAGTATGTGCAGTACACCGAGCGTAAGGCATTGACAATCCCCTTCACCCCCTCCCAGGATGAACAGCGGCTCTACCACCTGGTTTCCGGCTACCTGGAGCGTGAAGACAGCTATGGCGTGCCCACTCGTCAACGCCACCTGGTGTCTTTGGTCATCCGCAAGCTGCTGGCGTCGTCCACCACCGCCATTATCCAGACGCTGGAGACCCTCAAGGAGCGACTCGAGTCGCTGCATGACCGGCATCAGGTCGAACAGGACTGGCTGGAGCGGCTATTGGCCGATGAATCGCTTGATGAAGAGCTGCTGGAAGCAGCGGAAGCCGATGAAGTGGAGGAGGCCGATGCCCGGTATCTGGAACAAGAGGTCAATCCCACCCGCTTGCAGGGTGAGATCGCCGAAATCGAGCAGTACCTGAGCCTAGCTCGGGGGATTCACGAGGATGCCAAGTCCCATGCGCTGGTCACCGCGTTGGAAACGGGTTTTTCCCGCATGGATGAAATGGGGGCACCGCGCAAGGCGGTGGTGTTCACCGAATCCCGGCGCACGCTGGAGTACCTAAGCCGCTTTCTTGAGCGGCACGGCTTTGCCGATCAGGTCGTGACCTTCAGCGGCACCAACAACAGCCCCGGGGTGACGGGCATCTACCAGCGCTGGCTTGCGGAGCATGCTGGCAGCGACCGTGTGACGGGCAGTCCCGCCATCGACCGCCGTACTGCCATCATCGACCACTTCCGAGACAAGGCGCAGGTCCTGGTGGCTACCGAGGCGGCCGCCGAAGGCGTCAACCTTCAGTTCTGCAACCTGGTGGTGAACTACGACCTGCCCTGGAACCCTCAGCGTGTGGAGCAGCGCATCGGTCGCTGTCACCGCTACGGCCAGCAGTTCGATGTGGTGGTGGTCAATTTCCTCAACCAGCGCAACGAGGCCGACAAGCGTGTACTCGAGCTGCTGAGCGAGAAGTTCCAGCTGTTCGATGGCCTGTTTGGTGCCTCCGATGAAATTCTCGGCCGGCTGGAGTCGGGTGTGGATGTAGAGAAGCGCATCGCCGATATCTACGCTACCTGCCGCACGCCGGATGCCATCGAGGCGGCCTTCACCGAGCTGCGTGAGCAGCTGGAGGCCGATATCGATGCCCGCATGAAGGAGACGGAGAGCAAGCTGCTTGAGCATTTCGACGAACAGATCCACGACCTGCTGCGCGTTCAGCGCGACAAGGCCGAGGCGCAGCTCGACCGCACCGGCAAGCTTTTCTGGAAGTTGACCCGCCACTGCCTGGCGGAGCAGGCCAAGTTCAACGACAGCAGCCTGATCTTTCACTTGGAGGCCTCTCCGGTAGAGAGCGTGCCCGCCGGTGACTACTGGCTGATTCGCAAGGGAAAGGGCATCAAGCCGCCCGAGCATGCCCACGTCTATCGGCTGACCCATCCTCTGGGCGAGCATGTTCTCGATAGTGGCCGCCGCGGGGAAACGCCGGTCACCACACTGCGCTTCCAGCTGTCCGATCACCCGTTGCGAATCTCGGTACTCGAACAGCTCACCACCCGCAGTGGATGGCTGGAGCTGAATCTGCTCGAGCTGGACAGCTTCCAGCATGAGGAGCACCTGGTCTTCACGGCCCTGGCCGACGATGGCACCCCCCTTGACCAGGAGGCCTGTGAGCGGCTCTTCAATGTGACGGCTGAGGTAGTGCCCGGTAGCGCACCCGAACCCCCTCAGGAGCTCCCTGCGCTGGCCAAGCGGCAGTTGGATGCCACCCTTAGCCGTGTGCTCGAGGAGAATCACAGCTACTTCCAGCGCGAGCGCGACAAGCTGGAGGCCTGGGCCGATGATCAGGTCGCCTCCAGTGAAGCGCAGCTGGAGGACACGCGAGCCAAGATCAAGGATGCCAAGCGCCGCTCACGCACCGCCGAGACCCTTGAGGAGCAGAAGGCCGCGCAGGAAGCACTCAAGACGCTAGAGCGTCAGCAGCGCCGTGACCGCCAGGCGATCTTCGACGTGCAGGACGAGATAGAGGAGAAGCGCGACGCGCTCATCGATGCCCTGGAACGCCAGATGCACCGCAAGAGCCAGACGCATCGGCTGTTCCGGATACGCTGGGAGCTTGCATGAATCCGCGCAGGACATGACGGGGTGACGTGCTGGCCGGTATCATTCTGGCAAACGAATCAACAGGGGCTGAGCCTATCGCTCAGCCCCGTTTTGCGCATATCGCATTGATTTTAGAAATCTTTGCAAGGGATGATGGGATTGCCCAATGAATGTAGCAACAGTCGACGGTCACAAGGAACGCTTCATCAAGCTGCTCCACGAGCTCTTCCAGCTCGACAAGCCGGAGCTGGACTTCGGGCTCTACCGCATCATGCACGCCAAGAGCGACCAACTCTCCCGGTTCATCCGAGAGGACCTGGCCCAGGCGATCGAGGAGGCGTTTGCCGAGCAGGGCGAGCAGCAGCTGGCAGCGATGCGCCAGGAGATCGAGGAGAAGCGCCGTCAGGCCGAAGAACTGGGGGCTCCGGACCCGGACAGCGCCCCGGCGGTGAAGCAGGCACGGGCCGCCTATGATGTCGCCAAGCGGGAGCAGAACGCCTCGGCGGACATCTACGACCATCTCTATCGTTTCTTCTCGCGCTACTACGACAAAGGCGACTTCATGAGTCGCCGCCACCACGTCGCCGAGAACGACAGCCGGGCCGCCCCCTATGCGGTGCCCTACGATGGGCGAGAGGTCTACCTTCACTGGGCCAACAAGGACCAGTACTACGTCAAGTCCTCCGAGACGCTGGCCAACTTCACCTTCAACCTCAACGAGGCCCTGAAGAAGCTACATGGCTCCGCCGCACAGGGTGGCTTGGGCTTCGATTCGGTGGATGCCGCGCTCAAGGTGCACTGCCGTGTGGTGGACGCCACCGAAGGTGAGCATAACGATGTGAAGGAGAGCACCGAGCGCTTCTTCATCATCCATCACGACGAGCCGGTGCGCCTGGAGGGCGCCGACCTGGTGTTGCAGTTCGAATATCGGCCTGACCCGGACAAGACGGGCCAAAGTGCCACCTGGCAGAAGAAGCGCCTCGAGGAGGCTGAAGAGATCATCATGGCGGCGCTGCGCCTCACCGATGGCGTCGCCGCCTTCCGAGAAGGGCTGGCTACCCCGGCGCCCACTGACAAGCAGAAGAGCCGCACTCTGCTGGGCAAGTACCTGCAGCAGTACACAGCCAGAAATACCATGGACTATTTTATCCATAAGGATTTGGGTGGCTTTCTCTCTCGCGAGCTGGATTTTTACATCAAGAATGAAATCCTGCGTCTGGATGACATCGACAATGCTGAAGTGCTGATCGTCGAGCAGCAACTTAAGAAAATCCAGGTCCTGCGAAAAATCGCCAAGCAGATCATTGCCTTTCTGGCGCAGCTGGAGAATTTTCAGAAAAAGCTGTGGAATAAAAAAAAGTTTGTTGTAGACGCTGAATATTGCATGACCTTGGATATTCTGGAGGGAAATGAAGAACTCTTAGATGCTGTTTTTAGAAATAGCTTGCAGAGAAACCAGTGGAGTGATGTCTATTCGCTAGATGCTGGACTCATTGAGAATGAGTTGTCAAAATTTTCCGCTTCTGAGTTGGTGAAGAGGTCTGAGTATAGATATTTAATGATAGATACTTCTCTTTATCGTAAAGAGGTAAGAGATGAGATCATTTCGGTGTTGGATGGCGAGGTTCAGGGGGAGGTTTTTTTCTCAGATAACTTCCATGCTCTCAAGCTTTCTGAGAAGAAGTATAAGTCTTCAGTAGGGTTTTTATTTATAGATCCGCCGTACAACACTGGTGGCGGGGATTTTATTTATAAAGATAGCTACAAAGATTCTTCTTGGTTATCAATGATAAAGGAGAGGCTGTCACTTGCCATGGCTCATGCAGATAGATTGGGCCATATTTGGGTAACTTTAGATGAGTCTGAGGCTTTTAGTTTTCATCGCGTATTGTCGGATCTGGTTGGGGAAGGTAATGTTAAAACCCCTGTTGCATGGCAGCATAGTATTCAAGGAAAAGGTTATAGTGGTGGTATAACACCACACCACAATTATCTTTTTTGTGGTTCATTTTCCGAAGAGGCTAAGCTGGGGGTGCTAGAGAGGCAGGAGGAGCATAATAAAGCATATTCTAATACGGATAATGACCCTCGTGGTGCTTGGAGAACTGGTGATGTCAGAAACGCCCTTTATCGTCCAAATTTACGTTATAAAATAACAACCCCCTCTGGTCGAGTTATTGAGCCGCCAGAGAAAGGATGGAGGTGGAGTAAAGATACATTAGATAAGAAGATTGAGTCTGGAGAGATTTTTTTCTCTGATGATGAATCTAGAATAATTAGAAAAATTTATCTCTGCGATCAAGAGGGAAGGGTCCCGGAGAGCATTTGGTTTGGAAAAGAAGTAGGCACTTCAAGGTCTGCGAACTCTGAACTAAAGTCTATGTTTGGCTATGGCTTCGATTGGGGAACCCCTAAGCCTACTGGCTTGGTGAAAAGAGCTATGGAGGTTTCAAAGTTCGAAGTGGCAATGGATTTTTTTGCTGGTTCAGGAACTACTGGGCACTCTGCTATTGACTTAATAAGGAGGGGTGAGCGGGTTAAGTACCTTCTTGCTGAGGTCGGAGAAGTTTTTTGGACAACATTGGTTCCAAGGCTGAAAAAAGCTGTTTACGCTTCCTCTTGGAAAGGTGGGGTTCCTGATCCTAATGCTTTGGGTGGGGTTTCTCATTGCTTTAAATATCTCTGCCTTGAGAGCTACGATGATACTCTGAACAACCTCGAGCTGGACGATAACCCCCAGCGCGACGCGCTGATGGAACAGAATCCGGAGCTACGTCGAGACTACACCCTCAAATACCTGCTCGACGTGGAAACCCGCGGCTCGGCCAGCCTGCTCAATACCGAGTGGTTCCATGACCCCGAAGGCTACACGCTGAAGGTCAAGCAGCCCGGCAGCGACGAGACCCGCGAAACGAACGTCGACCTGGTCGAGACCTTCAATTGGCTGATCGGTCTGCATGTCACCCACCTTGACAAGCCACGTACCTATATCGCCCGCTTCAAGCGCGAGGAAGACCCAGAGCTGCCGGAGGACCAGAACACGCGGCTCAAGGCAGAAGGCCTGCGAGAAAATGAAGACGGTGCCTACTGGATTCGCCAGGTGGAAGGGCACGTGCGCCGTATCCCGGGCAGCGACGAGGACCTGGCCAAGGTGCTGGTGGTGTGGCGCAAGCTGACCGACGATCCCGAGAAGGATGCCGCGGTGCTGGAGGCGCTGCTGGAAAAGTACAAGGTCGGCACTACCGACAGTGAATTCGATGCCATCTACATCAATGGCCCGCACGGTCTGAACCTGACCGGCAGTGCGCGTAGCCGAGTGCACAGCCTGGAAGAGACTTTCCATGCCCGCATGTGGGAGGGGTGTGACGATGAGCTCTGAAGCCAGCGCTCCTACCTGCTGGATCGTTGCCGGCCCCAATGGGGCTGGCAAAACGACCTTTGCGCTTCACTACCTGCCCCAGGTGGCCAAATGTGCGCGGTTCATCAATGCCGACCTGATCGCCGCTGGTCTCTCTCCTCTGGCGCCGGAGCGGGAGCTCCTCGCCGCCAGTCGCATTTTTCTGCGTGAGATCGAAGACGCGATCAAGGAGGGCGAGGATTTCGCTTTCGAGACGACGCTCTCGGGGCGGGGCTATTTGAGCCTGGTGAAGCGGCTGCTCGCTACGGGCTGGCGAGTCGAGCTGGTCTACCTGGCACTCCCCTCGGCGGAGATGTCACGCCTGCGTGTGGCCGAGCGAGTCTCTCATGGTGGGCACAATATACCGCTGAAGGACATTCAGCGCCGCTTCCCACGCAGCCTGCACAACCTGCTGACGCTCTACGCGCCCTGCGTTTCCCGGGCGCGCTGCTTCATGAATGCCGGCGGCACCCCTGAGCCGGTCTTTGAACAGGCCGGGCAAGAGCGCCATATTCTCGATGATCGCCACTACAACCTACTCATCAAGGAGGCACGGCCATGACTCAGTTGGCACCGGACACTCAGGAGATGCTCGATAGCCTCCGCACCGCAGTCGCTGACACCCTGGAGCGTAAGCGTCGCCTCGGCCAGTACGCCGTGATCTGGCAGGATGGCAAGCCCGTGCTGGTGGGTGAGGATGCGCCGACAAAGCCGATGGAGGAGCAGGACGAGCAGGGCCGGGAGTCGCACTGATGGCACGTAGGCCACGCCAAACCAAGATCAAGCAGCTCAGTGCCAAGACCGACTTTCTCAAGAAGCTGGTGCTCAATCAGTGGGTGCTGACGCGCTTCGGTATCGACCCGTTGGAGCAGTACCGGGACGGCGGCAGCCGGGTGCGTCCGATTACCCTGCTCAGCAAGACGCTCAAGAGGAGTGACCCGGGGCTGACCGGTGATCGTCACCATCACTATCTCCACGCCTTGCTGGGTAGCTATCAGCCCACCTGGAAGTACGGTGAGGAGGATCTGAAGCGCTTCGACGCCAACATCGTGGAACACACCGATGCCCTCAACCAGCAGCGTGAGACCGAGGTCGATTGGAAATACTTCCAGTGGCTGACCCTGCTGTTCGTTGAGATCTACCTCCACGAGTACTTCCGCGACCGCGAAGCGCTCAAGGCCAGCCTCAACCGCCAGGTCGAGCGGTTCAATAGCTACTGGCAGGGACAGGGCTACCAGACCGGCATCGGGCCCTATGAGGACGATGACCTCAACAAGCTGTGCCTGCAGAACGCCACGGGCTCCGGCAAGACGCTGCTGATGCACACCAACGTGCGTCAGTTCCGCCATTATGCCCGTAAGCACCATCGGATTGCCGACTACGGCCAGATCATCCTGATCACGCCTAACGAGCGCCTCAGTGAGCAGCACCTGCTGGAGTGCCGTGACTCCAGCCTGGAGGCGGAGCGCCTGAGCCAGGACGGTGGTGACCTGTTTAGCGGCGAGAGGAAATCGCTGAGCCGTGTGGCGGTGACCGAAATAACCAAGCTCGGCATCGAGCAGGGTAAGAAGACCATGGCGGTGGACAGCTTCGGCGATGGCAACCTGCTGCTGGTCGATGAAGGGCACCGCGGACTGGGATCGGCGAGCGAAGAGAAGGGGTGGCTGTCGCATCGCAACAAGCTGGCCGGGCGTGGCTTTACCTTCGAGTACTCGGCCACCTTCAAGGAGGCCGTGGTGGCCGCCAAGGATGCTGCGGTGGAGGAGACCTACGCCAAGAGCATCCTGTTCGATTACGGCTACCGCTACTTCTACGAGGATGGGTACGGCAAGGATTACCGAATCTTCAACCTGCCGGAGAAGGAGACACAGCAGCGCTACACCTACCTCACGGCGGCACTGCTGGCCTTCTACCAGCAGCAGCGCTATTACCAGGAAGAACACGGCCAGTTGACCCAGTGGAACCTGGCCGCACCGCTGTGGGTGTTCGTCGGGGCCAGCGTGGTCAAGGACGACGGCAGCAAGGAGACCGCCAAGAACTACAAGGAGCGCGCTTCCGATATTGCCCAGGTCTTGGGCTTTCTGGCCTGGTTCCTCGGAGAGAAAGATGAGGCCCGCCGGGCGCTCAGCGCAGTCTATGAGGGTGATGCGGCAACTACCGGGCTGATCGACAAGCAAGGCAACGAGATTTTCTCGGGCAGCTTCCCCTGGCTCAAGGCCCAAGGGCCAACTGTCGAAGAGCTCTACCGCGACATTCTCACACATACCTTCCATGCCCCGGGCGGCGGCACGCTGAATGTCGACCGAATCACCGGTGACTCAGGCGAGCTATTGCTGAAGGTGGGGGAAGCGGAGCAGCCCTTCGGCCTGATCAATGTGGGCGATGCGCTGGGGTTGGCCGAGCACCTCGAGGGTCGGAAGATCCAACACCTTCAAGTACGCAAGTCTGAGCTGGCCAATCCTATCTTCGCCGAAGTCACCCGCGAGAGCTCGCCGGTCAACCTGCTGATCGGCTCCAAGAAGTTCATCGAAGGCTGGAACTGCTGGCGTGTCTCCAGCATGGGCCTGATGAACACCGGCAAGAAGGAAGGCTCGCAGATCATCCAGCTTTTCGGTCGCGGCGTGCGTCTGAAAGGCCGCGACATGAGCCTGATGCGCTCCAGCCGGCTCGACCCGATATTGGCACCCAAGCACCTCTATCTGCTGGAGACCCTCAACGTCTTCGGCGTTGGCGCCGACTTCATGGCGACCTTCCGGGATTTCCTGGAGGACGAAGGCCTGCCGGGCAACGACCAGCCTGAGACCCATACGCTCAAGCTGAACGTGATGGAGGACGTTGGCAAGTCGCTGAAGATGCTGCGCCCCAAGGTCCGTCAGGATACCAAGCAGGCCTACAGCTTCCACCGTGATGGTCCCTTGGTGCGCTTTGGTCACCCCGTGACCGCCGCCGGTAGCGGTTTCTGTCATGAGCTGGGCCTGACGCCGGACATCGTGCTCAAGGAGCGCAAGATAGAGCTCGACCGCTACCCTCGGGTCGAAAGTCTGCAGGCCTCGGGCGTGAAGGACGTGATGGCCAAGCCCGGCCAGGCCAAGCAGCACGAGCGCTACTTCGATGACGAGCGCCTGCTTTTCCTGGACATGGCCGCCCTGGAGCGAGACCTGGAGCGCTACAGGCGGTCCCGCGGCTACGCCAACCTGCTGATCGATTCTAGTCGACTCCCGGCGCTGTTGAAGAGCCAGGTGTGGTACAGGCTGCTGGTCCCCGAGGACCAGTGGAAGCTGCATGCCGACAACTTCCAGCGCTACCAGAGCATGGCGCTGGAGCTCCTATCGCTGCTGATGGACCGGGTCTTCAACTACCATCGCCGAGCCTACCTTGAGCCGCGCATGGAGCTAGTCGCGCTCGAGGATGCCCGAGGCAACCTGCCGGATACCAAGGAGTATCAGCTGATCGTCGACGGGAGCGAATCGGCGTTGATCGATGACATCAAGCAGATGAAGGAAGCCATCGAGCAGCAGCGTCAGGGTATGTATCGGTCGTCCAAGGCCAATGGCGTCAGCGCCGTTCAAATCGGTGCCCATCTCTACAACCCGCTGCTGCACCTGGGCAAGGACAGCCGTATCCGCGTCGAACCCGTTGCTCTTAACGACAGCGAGTTCCGTTTCGTCGAGGATTTGAAAGGGTGGCTGGAGCGAAACCACCAAGCGATAGCAGAGCGTGGTGAACAGCTCTTCCTGCTGCGCAACCTGGTCAAGCAAGGCATCGGCTTCTTTGAGGCAGGTGGGTTCTACCCCGACTTCATCCTCTGGCATGTGCAGGACGACCGCCAGCGCATCGTCTTTGTCGACCCCCATGGGCTCCGCCATACCGGGCCGAAGGACGAGAAGATCGAGTTTGGGGAGCGCATCAAGGATGTGGAGCGGCGCCTGAAGAGCGAACACGTCGAGCTGGAAAGCGTCATCCTGGCGCCCTCCAGCACCACGCGGGAGTGGATCACCAACCACTGGGGGATGACAGCAGAGGAGCTGCGTGCCAAGCACGTGCTGTTTATGTCGGACTCGGACTACCTGGATAGCCTGATGCGGGTGGTGGTAGGCCAGCCGGTCGAAGCAGCGACTATGCAACCATGACGTCTTGCACCTACCGCCACTACCCCAGCTTCACCCGCCGCTACGTCCGCTCGGTGATGAAGATGATGGGCCTGCCCAAGAAGCCTCGGGTCGAAGCGGAGATTTTCGGCCAGATGGTGCTGGACGAACGGGTAGTCCACTCCATCAACGGCGAGGTGCTGATGCTGGAGTGGCACCACGGCCGCGAGGGCAGGGTGGTGGTGCCGGAGCCGTCATTGTCGAACTGGCTGCAGACGGTGCAGCTGAGCAAGGTCCAGGGCGACGCCTGGTCGTGGCCCTGGGCGTTCAGCACGCTGTCGTTCCCGACCAGCCAGACCTTCCATGGCCATCCGGTGGACGGTGCCCTGGTTGCCTGGGTGGACTCCACCACGCTGCCCTGCCGCTACGAGGCCTTTCTGCGCGCCCATGGCAATCCCCACGGCGTGGACATGGAGGGGCTCGGAGAGCCCTGGCTGATCGTGGCGATCCATAACCCGCTGGACACTCAGCCGAGCCTCAACCCCACCATGCTGCGAGGTGCCTTCAAGCCGAGCCAGATCACCGACTTCATCAACCGCGAGGCGATCCACCATGCCGGCGGGCGCGCCCAGCCGCTGGCGGACGAGGAGGGCATGATCCTGCGTGAGGTGGTGCGCTATGTGCTGTCGCTCGGCATGTACCTCTCTGCATACCCCGAGGCGCAGTCGAGCGGTGTGCCGGCCTGGATGAAGAACAAGCACCCCGAGGGCAAGAAGGGCGTGCCCTTCGCCCAGGTCGGATACGATCGCGAGGATCGCGAGCTCAAGCTGGCCATGACTTCGCCACGCTCGGTTTCACCCTACTGGCGGCAGCTGCGCGACGAGCGCTTTTACCGAGGCAAGTGGGCGGACCACCGCCCCGGCAGCCGCTATGTGCTGGTCAGCGGGTATGAGGTGGGGGCAGGGAAAACGGTGGGGGTGGAGTCTGTGAATACATGACCGAGTCAGAGTCGCATTCCCGTTGGGAAGGCTGTCTGTTGGGCCTGGCAGTGGGTGATGCCCTGCGGGCACCACTGGAGTTCCACCTGCGTATTCCGGGGCATCGTGACCGCCCGTTCCGATCTATCGTGACCGACCATTCCGGGCCAACGTGACCGGCCATTCCATTTCATCGTGACCGATTTCGGCCTCTTTCCCGGAATCCGCGGTCACGATGTCGGAATCACCGGTCACGTTCCCGGAATCTCACCTAACTCGCTGGAATGATTCGGACTTTTACGGCATACCCCTCCTTTTGCCTGCGCTCCAGGAGGGGGACATGCCAGCACCGAGGATTCCCATGCGAACCATCACCGAGGTGTTGCGCCTCAAGTACGACGCCGGCCTCAGCCACGAGAAGATTGCGCGGGCCTGCGGCCTCTCCAAGGGCGTGGTCAGCAAGTACGTCAGCCTGGCCCAGGTGGCCGGCATTCGCTGGCCGTTGCCCGACGGCACCGACGAGGCGGCGCTGGAGGCGCGGCTGTTCCCGGCCAAGTCGCCGCCGGTGCGCTTCTCGGCGCCGGACTACTTCCAGGTCCACCAGGCGCTCAAGCGCAAGGGCGTCACCCTGCAGTTGCTGTGGGCGGAGTACGTCGAGGTCCATGGCGACAAGGCCTACCGCTACAGTCGATTCTGCGATCATTACCGCGCCTGGCGGGAACGCCAGCGGCGCAGCATGCGCCAGGTCCACCGTGCCGGCGAGAAGCTGTTCATCGACTACTGCGGCCCGACCGTGCCGATCATCAACCAGGCCACCGGCGAGGAGCGACGGGCCCAGGTGTTCGTTGCCGTGCTGGGCGCCTCCAGCTACACCTACGCCGAGGCCACCTGGAGCCAGGCGCTGCCCGACTGGATCGCTTCTCACCAGCGCACCTTCCAGTTCCTGGGCGGTGTCCCCGAACTACTCGTCCCCGACAACCTGAAGAGCGCCGTGACGCGGGCGTGTCGCTACGAGAGCCAGCTCAACACGACCTACGCCGAGATGGCCCGGCACTACCAGGTCGCGGTGCTGCCGGCGCGGCCTTACAAGCCCAAGGACAAGGCCAAGGCGGAGGCCGCGGTACTGCTGGTGGAGCGCTGGATCCTGGCTCGCCTGCGCCACCACACCTTCTTCACGCTGGCCTCGCTGAACCAGGCCATCCGCGAGCTGCTGGAGGATCTCAACCGCCGACCCTTCCAGGGCCGCGAGGAGAGCCGGCGCGATCTGTTCCAGGCCATCGACCGGCCAGTGCTGCGCGCCCTACCAGAGACGCCCTACGAGTACGCCGAGTGGCGCAAGGCCAAGCCTGGCATCGACTACCACCTCGACATCGACAAGCGACTGTACAGCGTCCCGCACAGCCTGGTTGGCCAGGTGCTGGAGGTGCGCCTGACCCACGCCATGCTGGAGGTGTTCCACAAGGGGCACCGGGTGGCGGCGCACCCGCGCCACGCGCCGGGGCGTTTCTCGACCCTGGCCGAGCACATGCCCAAGCGCCACCAGGCGCACCGCGACTGGTCGCCAAGCCGCTTCCTGGACTGGGCGAAGGACATCGGCGTCGCCACGCTGGAGATGACCCAGCGACAGCTTCAGGACCGCCCCCATCCCGAGCATGGCTACCGTGCCTGCCTGGGCCTGCTGCAGCTCAGCCGGCGCTACGGCAAGGCGCGGCTGGAGCAGGCCTGCGCGCATGCCCTGGCGATCCCCACCACCCGCTACGCCAGCATCGCCTCGATCCTCAAGCAGGGGCTGGATCAGCAGCCGATGCTGACGCTCCCCGAGGCGCTTGACGACCTGCCGCCCCACACCAACGTGCGCGGTGCCGAGTACTACCACTGACCCGAGGAGACGACCGATGATGACCCAGCCCCTGCTCGACACCCTGCGCCACCTCAAGCTGACCGGCATGCACGACGCCCTGGCTCACCAGCTCACCCAGCCGGACACCTACGACCTGCCGTTCGAGGATCGCCTGGGCATGCTGCTCGACCGAGAGGCCCTGCATCGCGATAACCGCCGACTCGACCGGCTACTGAAGGCCGCCAAGCTACGCGTCACGGCCTGCGTCGAGGACATCGACTACCGCCACCCCCGCGGCCTGGAGCGGGGCCGCATGGCACCGCTGACGAGCGGCGAGTGGATTGGCCAGTCACTCAACCTGTGCATCACCGGCCCCACCGGGTGCGGCAAAACCTGGCTGGCCTGCGCGCTGGGCAACCAGGCCTGCCGGCAAGGCTACTCGGTGCGCTACCTGCGGGTGCCGCGTCTGTTCGAGCAGCTGCGCATCGCCCAGGGCGACGGCTCTTACGCCCGGCTGATGGGCCAGCTGCAGAAGACCGACCTGCTGATCCTCGACGACTGGGGCATGCAGAAGATGACCGCGCCGCAGCGCCAGGACTTGATGGAGGTGATCGAGGACCGGCACGGCCGGGGCTCGACGCTGATTGCCAGCCAGCTGCCCATCGAGCACTGGCACGACTACATCGGTGCCGCGACGGTGGCCGACGCCATTCTGGACCGGCTGCTGCACAGCGCCCACCGCCTGACACTCAGAGGAGAATCGATGCGCAAGAGCGCCGCCCCGCAAGCGGCAGAAGTTGACCCATCGTGACCGGTCAGCTTACAAAACCAGAGCCAGCGAGAGAGGAGTGAGCAAATCGGTCACGATCCCCGGAATGACCGGTCACGTTCGTCGGAATACGCAACTGGTTCTAGATGGCAGCGTCGGGCGTCTTGATGGAGGGCTACTGGTGATAGGCCTGACTGCCTACCTGCTGTTCCTTTTCCGCCAGAGCCGTCGGGAACCATCACCGGAGAGCCGCGCCAAGCATGGCCCGATAGGCGCCAGGCTATTGAACAACCTGGCGTATGTGGTGGGAGGCTTGGGCATGCTGGTGCTGGGGTCGCGCTGGCTGGTGGACGGCGCCGTGGTCTTTGCTCAGTCGCTAGGCGTGAGCGATCAGGTAATCGGTCTGACCATCATCGCGGCGGGTACCTCGTTTCCCGAGGTAGTCACCTCGATCGTGGCTGCGCTGCGTGGGGAGCGCGACATTGCCGTTGGCAATGTGGTGGGAAGTAACGTGTTCAATCTCCTTGGCGTGCTGGGCCTGGCCGGGCTGCTGGCTCCCACCGGCATCGCCGTCCCCGAGGCCATGGCGGGTTTCGATATCCCGGTCATGAATGCCGTGGCCTTGCTCTGTCTACCGATCTGCTTCACTGGCGGGGTGATCAGCCGCTGGGAGGGTGGCGTTCTGTTAGCCTATTACCTGGCTTACACCCTCTACTTGATCCTGGCTGCCACACACCACGATGCGCTACCGGTCTTCAGCGTCACCATGCTGTTCTTTGCACTCCCGCTGACAGCCCTGACGCTGGTGGTACTGGTGTTACAGGAGCGCCACCGAGGAATACGGCCCTTATGACCACTATTTACCCCTGCCCGCGCCCGAAGTGGCCGGTTGGCCTGTCGGGCCGTGGGTGCTATCGACCAAGTGCCAATGCCTTGACGTCATCGGCAGTCCTGTCCCGCCCTACATATCACGACGCAGTTGTGCTTCAACCAAACAGAAAAAACCGCTTCACTCAAGCGTGAAGCGGCCCTTTTTTCTCTGCCTGTAGGTCGGATTACAGGGTCATGAAGGGTGTTGCCTCCCCGTTCCGGAATTGATAAATGTTCCAGTCTTCCTGCTTTGGGCCCGGCATCCCGGGGGTGCCGATAGGCATGCCGGCCAGGCCGATGCCATCGGTGTCAGGACGTTCCTCGAATAGTTTCTCCACGGCCACGAAGGGAACATGGCCCTCAATCACGTATTCACCCATCTCGATGGTGTGGCAGGCGCCGAGCCCGTAGGGCAGGCCGACGCGCTCCTTGACCTTGCCCAGCTCCACGTCATCGACGATGGTCACGCTGACACCGCGCTCCTCAAGCTGGCGGGCGTACTCGTCGCAGCAGCCGCACTGGGGATTCTTGTAGAGGGTGGCCTCGGTCGGCGATGCGGCCTGGGTGGTGCCGGCGCCCAACAGCAGCGCGGTGGAGAAAAAGAGGGTGGGGGCAAAGCGGTTCATGAGCGGTTCTCCTGGGTGTGACGGGAAACGAACAGGTATTTGACGAGGGCGGCAATGCCTAGGCCAAGCAAAAGCGTGACCGTCAGCGGCATCAGCCATCCCATCCAGCTCATTGAGTCCATGAAGGCGAAGCATTCGTTGCTGAACATAACAAGACTCCTGACGAACGTGCAGGTAAATCCGGTGGCAGGCCGATGGCCAGCATCACCGAGGCGTTGGATGCACGGTCAGGGTCTGGGAGGTTCGCGCGGGGGCGGGGCGATGAATTCGACCTTAGCCGGTCCGGCGGTGTCGGCCAGGGTGTCGGGGGTGGCAGGAATGACGAGGGGCGTCGACGCCAGGGCCGCGCAGCCGGCGCATTCGGGGTCGGCGTGATCGAACAACTCGACCTCAGCCGTGCTGCAGTCAGCGGCGCAGCTCTCCATGGCCGCCTGAGCGGTCAGGCCGGTCACTGACAGCAGCACCACGAGCAGCAACGCCAGCAAGCGTCCTCCTCGTGTGCGGTGCAGCGGTCTGGCCTGTTCGGTCATGGTGATTCCCTCGTCATCCTTGTGTCATTCTGTGCCAGTCATCCGGTTGACCACCTTGACCCAGCGCAATAGGGAGCGAGATGGCTGAGCGATACCCGTCAGGCGGCGGGCATCGGGTATCACTGCGGGTTGTTGCCGGAAGACGGGTCCTGCTTCAGCTGCTCGCGCTGCTGATCGCTCAGCAGATCCTGCATCCGATTACGCATGCGCACCTTGTCCGCCATCATCTCGCCCTGGAGGGTGGCCATCTGACCATGGAGTGCCTGGACCTCCTCCGGATCAGGACGCTCCGCCTGCATCAGCAGCATCATGTCGTCACGCAGGTTCATCATCTCGCCCATGCGTTCGAACTGGGCGGAACAGTGCTCCCTGCGCATCTCGCGCAGGGAACTCAGCTGCTCTTCGTCGAGCATTCCGGCCATGCCTCCCATGTTCGCCATCATCGGACAGGGCATCATGCCGCCCTGGCCGCCCATCATCATGCCGGGGCCCATGCCGCCCTGGCCGCCCATCATCATGCCGGGGCCCATGCCGGCCTGGCCGCCCATCATCATGCCGGGGCCCATGCCGCCCTGGCCGCCCATCATCATGCCGGGGCCCATGCCGCCTTGACCGTCCATCATCATACCGGGGCCCATGCCGCCTTGGCCGCCCATCATCATGCCGCCTTGTTGCATGCCCTGACCCTGTTGCATACCTTGCGCAGAGGCGGCACCGCTGGTGACGACACCCATGCTGGCGGCCAGAGCGATGGCGAGAAGCTGCTTGTGCTTGATCATGTGCTGTACTCTCATCTTGCTGCTGGTAGAGAAATCGCCTTACCGAGGCAGGGAAGGCTGTTTGGCTTCAGTTATGAGCTTACAACCTATGGGTGGGCCCAATGTCAAGGTGTGATGTGGATTGACACTATTTTTTGCTTTGTTCAGCTTGTCTTCAGGTTTGTGCGTTACAAGTGAACTCCCCTGACTCAACTAAAAGAGGGTATATCATGCGCAAGACTCTACTGACGCTGGCACTCGGCCTCGCTACGACAGCTGCCTTCGCTGGTGCTGGGCACGGCGGCTCTCAAGCTGCGGTGAGCGATGCCGACATCGATCGCACCATCCGCGTCGAGGCGGGTGACATGTGGTTCGACCCCGAGAATCTCGATATCGCACCGGGTGAAACCATCAAGTTCGAGATTGTCAACACCGGTAATCTCGAGCATGAGTTCGTCATCGGTGATGCCGAGGCTCAGGAAGCACATCGCAAGATGATGCAGGAGATGGGGGGTAGCCATGGCGGTGGTGGTGGCCATGGTGGTCACGGAGGCCATGACATGGCCGAAGGCGAGCATGGTGGCAGCATGCCGTCAGTGACCATCGCGCCGGGTGACACCGCAGAGCTTGTATGGACTGCCCCCCAGAATGTGGACGGGCTGCAGTACGCCTGCAACATTCCGGGCCATTATGAGGCAGGCATGTCCGGAAATATCGATTTACAGGGGTAAGTTTTTTACATGAAACTGTTGCTTCTTGAAGATGACGACCTTCTCGCAGAGAGTCTGGCCGAAAGTCTGAAAGACAACGGTTACCGGGTTGACTTGGCCACTTCGCTGAAAGTGGCCAGGTCACTTATGGCAACCGAGCACTATGAACTGGTAATCCTCGATCTCGGTCTTCCAGACGGCTCTGGGCTGGATTTGCTCAAGAAGTGGCGTAAAGATGGATACGACCTTCCTGTTCTGATTCTGACTGCTCGAGATACCTGGGAAGATAAGGTCGTAGGTCTTGAAGAAGGTGCTGATGATTACTTGACAAAGCCCTTTCATGAGCCTGAGCTCATCGCCAGGATTAGAGCACTACTTCGCAGGAAGTTTGGCAGTACGTCGAATGAGCTTTCTCTCAATGGTATTATGTTGGACGAGGCAAGTCGATCTGTCAGCGTCAATGGTAGGGCTTGGCAGTCCCTGACTGGAACTGAGTTCGCCCTCATGCGTTATTTTATGCATCATCCAGATCGGGTGCTATCTAAGGAACGCCTTCTCCAGCAACTTTATGCATTGGATCAAGATGCGGCGACGCCTAATATTATCGAAGTGTATGTTGCCAGATTGCGCCGTTATGTAGGGAAATCGGTGATCCAGACTCGGCGCGGACAGGGGTATGTCTTTGTTACGCATTGACGGACGAAGCCTGCGAATCCGCTTGCTGTGTTGGCTCTCTGGCATTGCCATCATCGTGACCGGAGCCACATGGCTGTTGCATGGTATTTTGCTTCAAGACCTGGCGCGCGATTTTCTCGGAGAGCGCCTGAAACGAGAAGCCGACCATGCGATTGAACAAGTCCAAAAGGATCATATTGCTACCCCCATCGTGCTGGATTCCGCCAGCCGTGGCTTTCAAGCCTTTCACCACTTGTACGTTCTACGCTTAGGAAGCGATATCTCCTCTTCAGACCCACGTTGGGTGAAGGCGCTGAACTTTTTGTTGGATGATACCAGTGATGCTCTCGTGGAAGTCAGGGATGGTGAGCAACATTTATTGGTATATCGGCGATCTTTCACTTTGGAGGAAGATCGTGGGGTGCTTCTTGTTGGTGAAGATTTTTCTCAGGTAGAAGCGGGGCTGCATGAGCTTCACTGGTGGGTAGCGGCTATTGCGGCAGTTCTGTTACTGCTCTTGGTGTTGCTGAATATTCTGGCGGTCAATCGAGGCTTGATACCTCTCTCACGACTCCGGGGTCAACTTGGAGAACTTCGAACTGGAGATCGAGAGCGACTATCCTTGGATGTTCCCTCTGAGCTAGATAGCTTGGTCATTCAGCTCAACCGATTCATGGATGAGATCGATAGTCGTTTGCAACGATCTCGCGACTCGGTAGCAAACCTGTCTCACGCACTCAAGACGCCGCTCGCGGCGGTGACCCAGGTGCTGCGAGGGACGCGTCCTATTGATGATACTCGTCGCCAGAAGCTGGTGCAGCGTCTCGAGGAGATTCACGCCCAACTGGATGCAGAACTTAGGCGGTCAAGGATTGCGGGCCCAAACGCGGGGCGTATGTCTGATCTCCATCGTGATTGCACAAGGTTGACCGAGATGTTTCGAGGTCTTTACCCAAACATTAATTTCACCATGAGCTTGCCGGGGGAATTTGAGAAACGTGTACCCATCGAATCTCAGGACTTTTCCGAAATGCTAGGGATTGTGCTTGACAATGCCGGCAAGTGGGCCAGTAGCAAAGTGGACAGTCGCATTGTGCTCGATGATGTCCTCAGGATTACCGTTGAGGATGACGGTCCTGGTGTTCCAGTAGATGACCTGCCTCGCCTTGGCCAGCGCGGCCGGCGGCTGGATGAAAGTCATCCTGGGTATGGCCTTGGCTTGTCTATTCTGTGGCAACTCATGACGCGCTATGCCGGGAAAGTGAGGTTTGAGCCCAGTGCACTGGGGGGCTTGTGCGTGAGGATGGAGGTGCCCATCAAGGAATCTACCGATTAATTGCGCATTTTCAGGCCTGTTTCAGGTTCGTCAGTCAAACTGGCTCGCGTCAAACATGGACGGGAGTCACACATGGCAAACTCGCGCGTCATCACGCACCCGATGTCACGTCGTCAGATCCTCAAAGGCGGTGCGGCGCTTGGCCTTGGGTCGGCAGCGGCCCTTAGCCTACGTCCTAGCTGGGCCAACCCCTGGGGTCAGACCAATGTCTATTCCAAGGGAGTCGAAGAGGGGCCGGAGGTGTCGCTGGCCATCCGCCGCGAATCGATCCTGATCGACGGCAAGGAGGCACGCCCGATCAGCATCAACGGCACCAGCCCCGGGCCGATGATCCGGCTCAAGGAAGGCCAGGACGCCGTGCTGCGGGTCACCAACCTGCTCGACGAGCCCACGTCCATCCACTGGCATGGCCTGATCCTGCCGCCTGGGATGGATGGCGTACCGGGAGTGAGCTTTCCCGGCATCGCGCCGGGCGAGACCTTCACCTACCGTTTCCCCGTTCGCCAGAACGGTACCTACTGGTATCACAGCCACTCCGGCCTGCAGGAGCAGCTCGGCCATGCTGGCCCGCTGATCATCGATGCCGCCGGACGCGAGCCCTTCCGCTACGACCGTGAGCATGTGCTGCTGCTCACCGACTGGACCTTCGAGGACCCCATGTCGGTGTTCCGTAACCTGAAGACCGCCGAGGGCTACTACAACTTCCAGGAGCGCACCATCGCCGACTTCTTCGCCGACGTGCGTGAGGAAGGCTTTGCTGCCACCGCCGAGATGCGTGGTATGTGGGCGAAAATGCGCATGAGCTCTCGCGACATCGCCGACGTCACCGGCAGCACCTACACCTACCTGCTCAATGGTCATTCCCCCGAAGAGAACTGGACGGCGTTGTTCCAGGCCGGTGAGCGGGTCCGCCTGCGGGTGATCAACGGCTCGGCGATGTCCTACTTCGATGTGCGTATTCCCGGATTGAAGATGACCGTGGTGGCAGCCGACGGTCAGCCGGTGCAGCCGGTACCGGTCGACGAGTTCCGGATAGGGGTGGCCGAGACCTACGACGTGC
Organism: Halomonas sp. PBN3; assembly: GCF_000475415.1. Classification (NCBI taxonomy): domain Bacteria; kingdom Pseudomonadati; phylum Pseudomonadota; class Gammaproteobacteria; order Oceanospirillales; family Halomonadaceae; genus Halomonas; species Halomonas sp. PBN3. The sequence goes on from NZ_AXCA01000212.1 coordinate 22,346, forward strand.
TGGTCGCCCCCGAGGACGACACGGCCTATACGATCTTCGCCGAGGCAATGGATCGCAGCGGTTACGCCCGCGCCACCCTTGCGCCGCGCGAGGGCATGGCCGCCGAGATCCCCGAGCGACGCAAGATTGCCGACCGCGGCATGGAGGCCATGGGGGCCCACGGCATGGAGGGCATGGACCACTCCGGGATGGGTGGCTCAGACATGCAGGGCATGGATCATTCCGGCATGAACGGCTCAGACATGGAGGGCATGGATCATTCCGGCATGAACGGCTCAGACATGGAGGGCATGGACCACGCCAACATGCGGGGCATGTCAGGTGAACAGAACAGGATGAACGCCAACGGCATGCTGGCGGCGGGGGCGGCGCAGCCGGGCTCTCGCTACAACCAGGCCGGTATCGGCATCGATCCCGACGAGCGCCGGGTGCTGGTCTATCGCGACCTCAAGGCCTTTACCCCCTGGCCGGACCGCCGTGAGCCGCAGCGTGAACTGGAACTGCACCTCACCGGCAACATGGAGCGCTACATGTGGTCCTTTGACGGCAAGAAGTTCAGCGAGGTGACCGGCCCTATTCACTTCAACAAGGATGAACGCCTGCGCTTGATCCTGATCAACGACACCATGATGGAACATCCCATCCACCTCCACGGCATGTGGATGGAGCTGGAGAACGGTCAGGGCGAGCTAATCCCCCGCAAGCACACCCTCAACGTCAAGCCTGGTGAGCGCGTCTCGGCGCTGATCACCGCCGATGCGGAGGGTAGCTGGGCCTTCCACTGCCACCTGCTCTACCACATGGATGCCGGCATGTTCCGGGTCGTCAAGGTTTCGTAAGGAGAAGGCATGAATAACAGAATCCCACTGACCGCCGCCGGTGTCCTGCTGGCCACGACAGCGTTTTCCGTCGCTCAGGCAGAGGACGGCTACGATGCTCCGGCCGGCTGGCCGTCACCGGTTGTGGAACACAACATGGGCATGGCACTGTTCGACCGGCTCGAGTACGTCGTGCCCGACAAGGGGGAGGAGGCCGTGGTTTGGGACTTCCAGGCCTGGTACGGCAGTGACGTCAACCGCGTCTACCTGAAGTCCGAGGGCGATAACGTCCAGGGCGACGGCGAGGATGCCGAGTTCGAGTCCCTGGAGCTACTCTATAGCCGGCTCGTCGCCGACTTCTGGGAGCTGCAGGGTGGCGTGGGCTATCAGGGCGGTGTGTTCTCGGACGACCATGCCGAACGCGGCTATGGGGTCATCGGCCTGCAGGGTGTGATGCCCTACGGGATCGAGACTGACGTGGCGCTACAGGTCAGCGATGAGGGCGATGTTTCAGCGAGTTTCGAGGGCGAGTACGACCTGCGCCTAACGCAACGCCTTTATCTGCAGCCGCGCACCGAGATTGCCGTCGCTGCCAGCGAGGTCGAGGAGTTCGGTGTCGGCGAGGGGCTCAACTCCGTGCGTGCCGGTATGCGCCTGGGCTATCAGGTAACCCGGCGGTTCGCGCCCTACGTGGGTGGCTACTGGGAGAAGCAGTACGGGGATACCGCCGATCTCTCGCGTGCCGGAGGTGATGCCACGGAAGATACCGGTCTCGTAGCCGGGGTAAGGCTGATGTTCTAGCCATCCTTGTATGTCGGTGCTTGCGCCACCTTCCGGTGGCGTTTTTTTTTTACCCTTCACCTACGTATATTCAGCTCTATTTCAAGTTGCACCACTATCATGACAGTGTCACCAAAACGGAGAGACCTCTCATGAAGTTCAAGACAATTACTTTTGGAATGGCAGTGGCAAGCATGTTTTCAATGCCTGTCCTCGCCAATATGGGAGCCAGTGTCCAGGAGATGCCGGTTTTGGAAAGAGGAGTATCTCCTACACAGATCCTGGCTAATGGACACCCGAAACGCTTCCAGGTCAACATCGACCAGCCCACGACGCTGAGAGTCTCAAGTGAACACTTTGCGGGAGTGTCGAGTCAGGGTAATCAGATCAAAGCGATATTATATGATGATGCCGGTAACCGTGTAGCGGAAGCATCCAGCCCTCGAGGTCACTTTCAGCTCAACAGACAGCTGCAACCTGGGAGTTATCAAATTGAAGTGTCAGGATCATCACTGGGAGGCAATGCTGAGAGTGATCGAAACCGGTATGAGCTTCACACCGCATACTGAATGAAGTAGTCGGGCAGAGTTTTTTTATCATAGTGGCCAGCCTTGAGCTGGCCTTTTTTATTACAGACCAATCATGGGTAATTTTTTGGGGAACCACAAATGATGTTGGCAATGCAAGTGAACAGTTATGACCTGTGTCATGGTTTTTAAGTCTACCTGTTAAGCCTGGGTTCAGGTAGGAGGGGTAGTCTAGCCCTGTCATCAAACAGAAATGGAGAGTTGACATGAAAATCAAATTTGCACTTGCCGCCGCCATTATTAGCATCGTTGCTACTCCGGCATTTGCGAGCTTTGGTCATACTGAATCCCAAGGCAGGCAGCTGACGGAGGGGATTACGTCTGGTGGGATTTTGACCAGCGGCTTCCCACATGAATATGCACTTTCGTTAAACGAAAGTTCGGAGGTGAAAATTGCCAGTGATCACTTTCCAGGATCATCAAGTCTTACACTTGGGATGAAGGCAAAGTTGATGAATGATTCAGGGAAAACTATTGCGGAAGTAGATTCATTCAATGGAGACTTCACGATTGATGAAAAGCTCGAGAAAGGCGAATATCGCCTGATGGTATCAGGTGATAGTGGTGGGTTTGGTGATAGTGATATGCACCAGTACAGTCTGCATGTAGACATTCAGTGATGCGCGGTGGTTGGCCAGCTAATGCTGGCCAACCAGCGTCCCAGTAAGATTTTGGTTTTCCGAATAGATTTCCAGTCATGGTGTATTATGGCTGAGTATTTAATTTAGTTATGATGATGTTTTGCTGTGTGGCATAACCTTTTCGTGGAGATCTGCTGTGATCAAGGCTGCATTATTACTCACCGGTGTCTTGGGTGTCGCCTGGATGCCAGCTATTGCTGTTGCCGGAAGTGAAGCGGACAGTTTGCAAAAAGCGATACAGATAGCCATTGATCAAGACCCTTGGTTAACCGGAAGTATGTCCACTGAAGCCGCCCTTGAGAACGAGGCCATTGCATCGGCCCAGCTACCTGATCCCCAGATTTCATTGAAAGCGGGAAATCTGCCGGTTGATACCTTTGACTTGAATCAAGAAGGTATGACCCAGTTCAGCGTAGGAATCAGTCAGAAATTTCCCAGAGGAGATAGCCTGGCGCTTGCCAAGCAACAAAAGCAGCAGATTGCGGCCCAACAGCCGATGTTGCGGCAGGATAGGGAAGCCAGAGTCGAGGCTACGGTCAGCCAGCTTTGGCTGGAGGCCACTCGTGCTCAGCTGAGCGTCGAGCGGATAGAGCGTGATCGTAGCTTGTTTGAGCAGCTAGCTGATGTCGCCGAGGTGAGTTATGCGTCCGCCTTCGGAATGACCCGCCAAGACGATGTGATTCGTGCTCAGTTGGAGTTGACTCGCCTGGAGGACCGGTTGACCGATCTCAGGCAGCAACAGGAGGCCGTTGAACGACAGCTATCTGAATGGCTGGGGAGCGAAGCGATAATGCCGGTAGTGGCGGATTTCCCCGGGCTGGAATTGGAAGAACCTAAGCTTTTCACTGCCGTTGAGCGTCCCAATCGTCAGGCATGGTATGAGCGGGTGAGGTATCACCCTGCCGTGCTGGCAGTCGATAAGTCGATTGATGCCATGGAAATTGGAGTCGATGCAGCGAGGCAGCAGTACAAGCCAGAATGGGGTGTGTCGGCTCAGTATGGCTACCGCGAAGACGACCCCATGGGTGGGAGCCGAGCGGATTTGTTCTCCGTCGGCGTCACATTCGACTTGCCTATCTTTACGGAAAATCGACAGGACAAGCGAGTGGCGGCGGCTGCCTCTCGCTATGAATCTGCGCAATATCAAAGGGAAAGCTTGATACGCGAACTGATTGCCAGGCTAGAAACAAATTGGGCTAAGTTGTCGCGGCTTGATGAAAGGCTTGCACTGTATGGGAATCGCTTGTTGCCAGAGCTGAGCGAACAGGCCGAAGCTTCCCTGAATGCCTATAACAATGACGATGGTGATTTTGCAGAAGCCGTGCGGGCACGAATTGATGAAACCAATGCGAGTGTGGAGCTCATAGGCCTGAAAGCCCAACGACTCAAGGTGATCTCGGATATCAACTACCTGCTGTCCCAAGGCACGTCTTCACGCTAACTCACGACTTCTCAAGTCTGGAATGAGACATCACGATGAATCAAATGGGTAGGTACTTTTTCGTCATATCGTTAGGCGTCATGTTGGGCGTGTCCGGCAGTATAGTCCTGGGAGGCAAGACATTCATCCTGAATGCAGTAGAAACTGCTATTGGAAACGATAGTAGTGAGACTGGGGTGGAAGAAAGTGGAGAGCGCGTTCCCCTTTATTGGGTGGCGCCAATGGATCCCAACTATAAGCGGGACAAGCCTGGAAAATCCCCGATGGGGATGGACCTCGTGCCGGTATATGATGATCAGGACCAAGGAGATACTCCCGGGACAGTGAAAATTTCTCCTGATGTCGTCAATAATCTTGGTGTCAAAACAGGCACAGTCGAAAAGGATACCTTTGACACTACGGTAAGGACAGTTGGCTATGTCCAATACGATGAGGACAAGCTGGTACATATCCATCCCCGCGTCGAGGGATGGATAGAGAAACTATTTGCCAAGTCCGAAGGGGATCGAGTTACCCAGGGTCAGCCACTCTATTCACTCTACTCGCCGACGCTCGTTAATGCTCAAGAAGAGCTGTTGCTCGCAATGAACCGCGGTAACCAACGCCTGATTTCTGCCGCCTTGGAGAGACTGCGAGCGTTACAGGTTCCTACTGAGGCTATCCAGAGCCTCAAAGACACGCGTCAGGTCAGCCAGACGATCATCTTGCGCGCGCCCCAGAGTGGCGTTTTGGACAACTTGCAAGTGCGTGAAGGAATGTTCGTGAGCCCGGGAATGAGCATGATGAGTATCGGCGTTCTTGATCACGTGTGGGCTGTCGGAGAGGTGTTTGAGCGCCAGGCAGCTTTGATTTCTGAGGGTGATGAGGTTCGCATGACCCTTGACTATCTGCCCGAACGGCAGTGGACAGGGGTGGTGGACTATATATATCCAAGTATTGATAGTGAGACGCGTACGGCTCGTGTAAGGATGCGTTTCGCCAACGACGACCTGGCACTGAAGCCTGGAATGTTTTCTCAGCTGACCATTATGTCCGATACGACGACTGAGGCATTGCAAATACCCCGTGAGGCCTTGATTCGCACCGGAAGCCAGTCGCGTGTCGTTCTTGCATTGGGTGATGGAAAATTCAAATCGATCGAAGTCGACGTTGGACGCGTGGGTTGGGAAACCGTCGAGATATTATCGGGCCTGGAGGAGGGCGATCGCATTGTTACGTCGGCTCAGTTCCTTCTGGATTCCGAGTCAAGTCGAACATCAGACTTTCGACGAATGGAGCATAGTGACAGTGCTGAAGAGGCCGATGATAATTCCCTTGTTGAGACCGTATGGGTGCCAGCACGCATCGAAGATGTCATGCCGGATCATGGCATGGTAACGCTTTCCCATGCCCCTATAGCGGTTTGGGAATGGCCGGCCATGAGCATGAATTTCCAGGCTGCTGATACGGTTAGCCTTGAACAGCTGAAAGACGGTATGGACATCCATGCCGAACTCGAACGGATTGCGGAAGACAAAGTCGCTCTACGCGGTGTGCATGTTGACGATGATAAGACTAAAGCCCCCAGCGATGAGGGCATGGATCACGGAGAAACCAGTAATGCGGAACGCGGCCAGCAAGACGTGATGAGCCATCAAGGCCATGCAACTGGGGAGAGCAAGTAATGATTCCTGCGTTGATCCGTTGGTCAATAAGCAACCGTTTTCTCGTGCTTCTTGCTGCCGTGATTCTGGCGGGGGCGGGAATCTATTCAGTCAAGAATACCCCGATTGATGCTCTACCGGACTTGTCAGATGTGCAGGTGATCATCAAGACCAACTACCCGGGCCAGGCTCCGCAGGTCGTCGAAGATCAAGTCACCTACCCGCTCACCACGGCCATGCTGTCGGTTCCCGGGGCGGCAACGGTACGCGGATACTCCTTCTTCGGTGACTCCTACGTCTATGTGATTTTTGATGAGGATACCGATCCCTACTGGGCACGCTCTCGTGTGCTGGAGTATCTTTCTCAGGTGGCGCCTACGCTACCGGATAGTGCGCGCCCACAGCTTGGCCCAGATGCCACTGGCGTGGGGTGGGTCTATCTCTACGCCCTCATCGACAAGACTGGCCAACATGATCTCAGTGAGTTGCGGAGCTTGCAGGACTGGTTTCTGAAGTATGAGCTTCAGACCGTGTCGGGCGTCTCTGAAGTCGCGGCGCTTGGCGGCATGGTCAAGCAATACCAGGTCGTGGTAGATCCGGAGAAACTGCGTGCCTTCGACATTCCCCTGGCTCACATCCAGACCGCTATACAGCGGGCCAACCAGGAAGTTGGCGCCTCGGTCGTCGAGATGGCCGAAGCCGAGTACATGGTGCGCGCCACAGGTTATATCCAAAGTCGTGAGGATCTTGCCAGTATCCCGCTGGGTGTGGATGACAATGGAACGCCTCTGCTGCTCAAGGATGTCGCCGACATCGGGATGGGGCCCCAGATGCGTCGTGGCATTGCCGAACTGAACGGGGAAGGTGAGACCGTCGGCGGCATCGTCGTCATGCGCACAGGAGAGAATGCCCAGAAGACGATCGATGGCGTCAAGGCCAAGCTTGAGCAGCTCCAGTCCAGCCTGCCGGAGGGGGTGGAGGTCGTGACGGTCTATGACCGTTCAGGCTTGATCGAAAAGGCGGTAGACAACCTGCTGCGTGGCTTGCTCGAGGAGTTAGCCATCGTAGCCTTGGTATGCGTGCTCTTCCTGTTCCATCTGCGCTCTGCGTTAGTGGCGATGATCAGCTTGCCGATGGGCATTCTCACTGCCTTCATCATCATGAACTGGCAGGGCATCAACGCCAATATCATGTCCCTTGCGGGTATTGCCATTGCAATCGGTGCCATGATCGATGGCGCCGTCGTATTGATCGAGAATTTGCACAAGCACATGGAGCGTACACCGTTGACGCGTGAGAACCGCTGGAAGGTGGTGGCCGACTCGGCGGTGGAAGTGGGACCGGCTCTTTTCTTCAGCTTGCTGATCATCACTGTCAGCTTTGTTCCTGTCTTTACCCTCGAGGCCCAAGAGGGGCGAATGTTTTCACCCTTGGCCTTCACCAAGACCTATGCCATGGCAGCCAGTGCCGGGCTGGCGGTCACCTTGGTTCCGGTGCTGATGGGCTATTTCATCCGCGGCCGCGTACTTCCTGAGCACAAGAATCCGGTCAATCGACTGCTGGTCGGGGTCTACATGCCGGTACTCAAGGCGGTATTGAGATTCCCAAAGACGACCATCGCCCTGGTGCTGGCGATAACCCTGGTAGGTTTCTGGCCGGTCAGCAAGATTGGCAGCGAGTTTATTCCACCCCTGGATGAAGGCGACTTGATGTACATGCCGACCACTTATCCAGGGCTGTCGATCGGCAAGGCGCGGGAGCTCCTTCAGCAGACCGATAAACTGATTGCCAGCGTACCGGAGGTGGACACCGTGTTTGGCAAGATCGGACGGGCCGACACGGCTACCGACCCTGCGCCGCTGACCATGATCGAGACTTTCATTCAACTCAAACCGCGGGGAGAGTGGCGAGAGGGGATGACCACCGACAAGCTCAAGAAGGAACTCGACAGCCTGGTGCGGATACCGGGGGTATCCAATGCCTGGGTGATGCCGATTTCGACGCGTATTGACATGCTGGCAACCGGGATCAAGACGCCGGTGGGCATCAAGGTGGGCGGAGAAGATCTCAAGCAGATTCAGTTCATCGGACAGCAGCTGGAGACGATCCTTAGCGATGTTCCTGGTACCGCTTCGGTCTATTCCGAGCGGGTGGCCGGAGGTCGCTATATCAAGGTTGATATCAACCGCGCTCAGGCGGCGCGCTATGGCCTGAACATTGCCGACGTGCAACAAGTGGTGGCGACCGCTATCGGTGGTCAGAACATTACTCAGACCATCGAGGGATTGGAGCGCTACCCGGTCAACCTGCGCTACCCACAGGATTACCGGGACTCCCCCGAGCGGCTGGCCGAGCTGCCGATCGTCACCGCCAATGGGCAGCGTATCGCGCTAGCAGACGTGGCGGACATCTACGTGGAGGACGGTCCACCGGCGATCAAGAGCGAAAACGCACGTCCCAACGGTTGGACCTTCGTGGATATCGAGGGCGTGGATGTCGGGACCTACGTGCAGCGCGCCATGGACGTCGTGGCGGAGGAGCTCGAGCTGCCCGCCGGGTATTCGGTGACGTGGTCCGGGCAATATGAATACATGTTGCGTGCCAAAGAAAAGCTGAGCTATGTGGTGCCTTTCACGTTGGCCATCATCGTGATCCTGCTCTACATGAGCTTCAAGCGCTTCAGTGAGGTAGCCATCATCATGGGCACGCTACCACTGGCCATGGTAGGGGCCATCTGGCTGATGTATCTGCTGGGCTATAACTTCTCCGTGGCCGTGGGAGTGGGGTTTATCGCTCTGGCCGGGGTGGCAGTCGAGATCGGAGTGATCATGCTCGTATATCTCAACCAGGCTTATCAGCAGATGCTCGAGCGCTGCCAACACAAGGGAGTACAACCCCGTCGGGAGACTCTTCGCCATGCCGTGCTGCACGGTGCTGCTCTCAGGGTGAGACCGGTAATGATGACATCGGTCTCGACCATTGCCGGTCTTCTGCCGCTGATGTACAGCTCCGGCACGGGTTCCGAGGTGGTCAGCCGCATTGCGGCCCCGATGGTGGGGGGGATGTTGAGCGCAGTGATACTGACGCTTCTGGTGTTGCCCTGTGTCTACTACCTGTGGAAATGCCGCCATGTGAATCATGCATAACGTCAGGGTCGACAAGGCTGGGTGGCACATTCTAGATAATCGAATGCAGTATCTCGCGAGCACCCAGCCTAACACGAATCGTCAGTGGTACTCGATGTGAGGTACACCAGCGATGCCCCCTGGCGTTAGGTTGAATTTGCACTTCGTGAGTCAAGATTCAGCTTGTATTCAGGCCATGAGGCTATGCTGGTAGATAACAGAACACGCTTGGCTATTCGCTAACCCGCTGGCGTAGCGTCGAACGATTCATAGAAGCCGAAGGTCGCGAGGAAGAGGAAATTGCCATGATTGCGTACCCACAGATCGATCCAGTGGCATTTTCCCTCGGACCGGTACAGCTACATTGGTATGGCCTGATGTACGTGGTAGGGCTGACGGCCGCATGGTGGCTGGGGCGGCGGCGAGCCCACCGTCTCGGCCTGACCCACGATGATATCGGTGACCTGATCTTCTATGGCGCTCTGGGCGTCATCATCGGCGGCCGCCTGGGCTTCGTGTTGTTCTATGGGCTCGATCAGCTCCTGACCAACCCCTTGTGGCTGTTCATGGTCTGGGAAGGGGGCATGAGTTTCCATGGGGGCCTGGCCGGCGTACTGATCGCCGCGTGGCTGTTCGCTCGCCGTCACCGCCTGGCCTACCTTCAGCTGACCGATTTCATCGCCCCGCTGGTGCCGATCGGTCTGGGGGCAGGGCGTCTGGGCAACTTCATCAATCACGAGTTGCCGGGGAGGGCCAGCGAAGTGCCCTGGGCGATGATCTTCCCTCCCATGCTGGGCTTGGGGCCTGAACCCCGACATCCATCAGCACTCTACGAGTTTGTCCTGGAGGGTGTGGTGCTGTTTGTCGTGTTGTGGTGGGTGTCACGGAAACCGCAAACTCAAGGGCTTATCTCGGGTCTATTCCTGCTTCTGTATGGCACCTTCCGTTTCATCGTGGAGTTTGTGCGCTTACCCGATCCTCAATTGGGCTTCATCGCCTTTGATTGGCTCACTATGGGACAGTTGTTGACGGTACCAATGTTGGCAGCAGGTGCGTTCCTGGTCACCACTGCATGTCGTAGTCAGCGAACCATGGGTGCTACATCAGACCGGTAAGCAAGACAAGTGATATGAGGTATGTCGATAATATTGGAAGAACGTTAACGATATTACAGTACGAGGAGAATTCTCATGACACACAGAGAGCATCGGTTGGGAGTTTCTGAAACGACCTTGGTGAACCGACACTTAAAGCTTGATTCCAGCGATCTGGATGCGGTGAAAGCGGCTGTTGCAGATATTGATGAGCTATACGGGCTAGACAGTGTTTCGTTCGATGAGAAGAAACGAAAGCTTCACCTGGCCTATGATGCCTCACGTCTCTGCCTCGACTGCGTCGAAGATATTCTCGACAAATATGCGGTCGAAATCAGTCGTGGTTGGTGGAACCGCTTCAAGGAGGAGCATTATCGATTTGTCGATCAGAATGTGAAGGACAACGCCAAGAAGGAGCCTTGGAGCTGCCATTGAATGGTAGTCATAACCGCGCATGGGCTAGCCTTGAGGTGAACACTGCATGAAGCTACGCTTACTCCGCTCGGCGCCGGAGCTTCATGTAGCGCTCTTTGCCTTTCTGCTGAATCTGCCCTGGGAGTTTCTACAGGTTCCGTTGTATGCGGGCATGCCTGTGATGCCACATTGGGAAGCCGTGCAGGCTTGTACCCAGGCGGCCCTTGGCGATGTGGTGATCGCGTTGATGGCGTATTGGTCGGTGGCTGTATGGTATCGACGTCGTGACTGGCTTCGGGTCTATGGAGCGAAGGAGTGCCTGGGCTTCGTGCTGGTGGGCGTCGGTATCACGGTGGCGATGGAGTGGCACGCTACGTTATTCAGTCAACGGTGGGAGTATGCGCAGCTGATGCCCCGTGTGCCGTGGTTGGGCACCGGCCTCTCGCCGTTACTCCAATGGTTGATCTTGCCACCGCTGATACTGTGGATGGCGCGTCGTCATCGGCTAGGTTCGGAGGTTGTATCCAAAGAAAATATTTGACTATTGGGTTGCACATAGGTTCTACACTTTGATTCTGTCGTGTTGAATTACGCGCTACTATTCGTCATCGGGCGAGTCTCAGAATGTCAAGAGGGCTTTCCTTTCGGTAGGGTCTGGTTTCATTCACCCATGAGAGAGATGATGCAGTCAATGGATAGAACGCCACAGTACAAGCAGAATAGCCTCTCGCTGGTCGGTGCGATTGCCTTAGGGACCGGGGTCATGATTGGCGCTGGTATTTTTGCTTTGACGGGACAGATGGCCGAGATGACGGGAGAGCTTTTCCCGTTAGCCTTCTTGTCAGCGGCTCTAATCGTCTCTTTCAGTGCTTATTCCTACGTGAAAATGTCCAATGCCTATCCGTCAGCTGGTGGTATTGGCATGTACCTCAACAAGGCTTATGGACCAACTCTGACCACCGCTTTCCATGCGCTTTTAATGTATTTCTCCATGGTGATAGCACAAAGTTTTTTGGCGAGAACGTTTGGGTCCTACACGCTAGAGCTTTTCGATTTTGGGGATAGGTCACTGCTTGTCCCCTTATTGGGTGTTGCGCTGCTGATATCTGCATTTTTACTAAATCTCTCTGCCAACAAGCTGATTCAGGGTGTTGCGTCAGTACTCGGGTTCATAAAAATTGGTGGGGTCATCTTGTTCGGGGTCGTCGGTGTCATCATCGCCGACTCGGTCGGCATGGAAACCTCGGCGTCGACGCCCGAGGGATCTCTGTCAGGCTTTCTAGGAGCAACCGCGTTGGGGATCCTGGCCTTCAAGGGGTTCACGACGATCACCAATAGTGGTTCAGAGATAAAAGATCCCCATCGCAACGTCGGCAGGGCGATCATGATCTCGATCGCCCTGTGTGTGGTGATCTATGCGTTGGTGGGCTTCGCTGTCGCCAGTAATCTGTCGTTGAGCGAGATAATCGAAACGAAAGATTATTCGTTGGCGGCTGCTGCCCGTCCTGCGCTGGGAGAGGCCGCCGTTTGGTTCACCGTCATCCTTGCCATGCTGGCCACCGCGGGTGGCATCATTGCCAGTATATTTGCGGTCTCACGCATGTTGGCAATGCTGACGGAAATGGAACTGGTGCCGCATCGTCACTTTCATATGCCAGGCAGTATCCAGAAGCATACCCTGGTTTATACGGTCGTGCTTGGTTTGGTTCTGACGGCTTTCTTTGACCTTAGCCGTATCGCAGCACTTGGTATCATTTTTTACTTGATCATGGATATTGCTGTTCATTGGGGGGTGTTGCGTCATCTTCGCAAGGAGGTCGGTGCCAACCCAATCGTGCTGGTTATTGCGATACTGCTGGATGCCGTCGTGCTGGCAGGCTTCCTTTGGGTGAAAGCGACGACAGATCCCCTGGTGCTAATCGTCGCAACGATTGTCATGGCGGCTATCTTGATTGCCGAGCGACTCTTTTTGTCTCGTAACGGCGCTTCTAGTTCAAACGATAATACTCATTCTCATTAACTATTAAGGATAAGGATCATGGAGGTTCGGACCTTTGGTGACCTGATTGACTGGACACGGCAGCTGCATGAGCATTTGGCGCGCTGTCTTTCTCACTGTGCCGATCATAATGAAGAAGAGCGTGCCAAGATGCTCCTTAATTATCTGGCAGCTCATGAGCATGAGATGGAGTATGTTGTTGGTGAGTTAAAGAGTAGAGCGGACCCCAAAGCATTGAATACCTATGTATATGATTATCTGGAACACAGGCCGATCCGGACGCATCGGACCTGTGATGCACCCTATGCTGCGCTGGGTTTCAATGAAATCTGTCGGGAGATTTTCGACTTCCATGATCAAGTGACGGATCTCTATCGTAACTTGGTTGGCAAGGCGGAGATTCCTGAAGCAAGGGAGTTGCTTGAATCCCTTCTTGAGCTGGAACAGCATGAAGCGATGCGCCTTGTTCGGCAGACTGGGAGGATGGACGATCTGTAAGAAAATGATGTCTGGATCTGTTATAACTGCCTGATCGCCACCCTCGGCATAACATCTGTCCTGACTGTTCCTAATGTAACGTACCAGAACGGCATCGGCATTGCGTGTCTGGCATCGATGCCGATTGTCCTGTTTTTTATGGGTATACGGATTTAATGGTTGATGGGGCACCTTCACCCCATCAATCTGATACCACCCTCAGATGGTTGATAGATCGACTCCGTAGTTGAATTCCTCTGCGAAGTCCGGCAGTCCGTAACCGATGGTTTTCTTGTAGAAAGGAGAGACCTTCGCAGTCGGTGCCTTCTTCTTGTGCTTCGTGGTGTAGAGCATTCGTGCCCGCACCACCTCGAAGGAGTAACCGCGCCCTTCACGGTTCTTGTCCTTGGCCAGTCGGTTGATGGACTCCGTGTAAGCGTTGGTGACGGGCATGTCCGTCTCGAAGTAGGTCATGGTCTCTTCGCGCCAGTTTCCCACTGCCCTGACCAGATCGCTCCAGACTTCCTTTTGGCCCTTCGGGATGGTGGCTATCCACTCGTCCAGGGCGGCTTCTGCCTGGAGCCGTGTGGTGGCGTCCCAGATGCCGTAGAAGCGCTCCTTGTGCTCGTAGGCGGCCAGCAGTTGCGGGAACGCGCCTGTTCAGGTCTCCATGATGAGGCGCTCCCGGTCTGAGACTTCGTGAGCGCGTTTCAGCAGGATTTTCCGGTCTCCCTTGAGAGTCCGGCTCTGGGACGGTTTCAGCTCCTTTCTGAGGCCCTTGCGCACTCTCTCTAGGGCATCGTTGGCCATGCGCACCACATGGAACTTATCGACCACGATACGGGCCTGGGGCAGCACAGCCTTGACCGCTGCCCGGTAGGGGTTCCACATGTCCATGCTGACGATCTCGACCTTCTGCCGGTCTTTCAGCTTCATCAGGTAGTTGGTCACCACGTTCTGGCGGCGGGTGGCCAGCAGGTCGAGCAGGGTTCGCTCCTCAATGTTGGTCAGAATGCAGCGGTAGCGCTTGTTCAGGTATAGCTCGTCAATGCCCAGGATGCGGGGCGTCTCGAAGCGGTGCCAGCGCCCCAGGAACTCGGCGCGGGCGTTGAAGATGTCGCGCACCGTCTTCTCGTCCAGGCCGGTCTGTGCCGCCACAAAGGTGTAGGGGTGGTTGAAGGATTCCTTCTCCACGTACTCATGCAGCCGCAGTGTCATACGGAATCCGTCCACCATCTCCGGTAGCTGGGGCCTGAATGTTGTCTTGCAGGCCCGGCAGGTGTATCGGCGGCGGACCACCCAGAGAGTGACCCGCTTGCCGTGGATGGGCAGATCACGATAGGGAACGTCACGCTTGCCGAACCGTACGAACTCACCCTGCACGCCGCATTCCTCGCAGGCGATGGGATCGGGCACGCCCACCTGGAAGTGCATTTCGTCGTCGGTTGATTTGCAGCCCAGTACTTGGTATTGCGGCAGGTGAAGGATGTTGTCGGGAAGTTCGGTCATGGTGTTGTATAGGCGTAGGTGTCAGTCAGATCCATCCGGCTCGGCATTGGTGTTTGCTTTTTTACCCAACAAGCTGCTGGAAACGAAAAGTAAGGCACCGAGGACAATTGCAATATCAGCCAGGTTGAAGGCCGGCCAATGCCAGTCTCGCCAATAGAAATCAAAGGAATCCACAACATAGCCGCGAAAGACCCGGTCAATCAGGTTGCCCATGGCGCCACCGAGGATAAGACTGTAAGCGATGGCTTCTCCTTTATGACGATTTTCAAGGATCAGCTTGATCAGAAAAATCGAGACCACTACCGCGATTCCGATAAAAAAGTAGCGCTGCCAGC
>NZ_AXCA01000213.1:0-11746 GCF_000475415.1 Halomonas sp. PBN3
AAGTCCGACAGGCTGCTAGGGGTGATCTTCTTCCTCTACCGGATGCAGCACATCGCCATCTACGTCAGCCTCTTCGCCCTGGGGCATTCCACAACGATGCTGGTCGGGGTGTACTTCAACATCGGCATCAACAGCTACCTGATCGATGCCATCATCGGGCTGTCGGTCGTCTACAAGGCGCTGGACAATCTCGGCGCCTACCAGCGCTGGTTCGGCTTCCAGCCCAACACCAAGGCGGCGACGCTGGTCTTCGGCTTCTTCCACGGCTTCGGCCTCTCGACCAAGATCATCGAGTACGAGATCTCCCCGAACGGCCTGGTCCCCAACCTGCTGGCGTTCAACATCGGCGTGGAGATCGGCCAGCTGCTGGCCCTGGGGGCCATCCTCATCGTGATGGGGTTCTGGCGGCGCACCGCCGGCTTCCTGCGCCATGCCTACACCGCCAATGTCGCCATGATGTGCGCCGGCTTCGTGCTGATCGGCTATCAGCTCACCGGCCTGTTCACCGCCTGATTTCAAGGAGTCCGAGATGTACAACACCGATATGCCTAACCGCGCCGAACTGCCCTCTACCGGGAAACTGATCCGCTCGACCCTGCTGGCCGCCGTGGCCGCCACCGTGCTGTTAGTCACCGTGGTCCTGCCGGCGGAGTACGCCATCGATCCCACCGGCGCAGGACGCCTCCTGGGGCTGACCGACATGGGGGAGATCAAGCAACAGCTGGCCGAGGAGGCCGAACTCGACCGGGCGAATACCGCGGCTGCGTCCCAGCCAAAGGCGCCGGCCGCGACCACGCCGGAGCGCTCCGAGGCCCAGGAGGTCGTCGCCGAAACCAGCGCCGAGCCGACCGACACCGCGCCTGACGCCTCCGAGGAGGAGGCCCCGGCGCCCGAGCCGGCCGCTACCTGGCGCGATGAGGTGCAGTTCACCCTGACACCGGGAGAAGGGACGGAATACAAGCTGACCATGGAGGAAGGCGCCGTGGCCCGCTTCGCCTGGGAATCCGAGGGCGGCCCGATCAACTTCGACACCCATGGCGACGGTGGTGGCAACGCCATTAGCTACGAGAAGGGACGGGGCGTGCCAGAGGATGAGGGCGACCTGGAAGCGGCCTTCACCGGTAACCACGGCTGGTTCTTCCGCAACCGCAACGATAACGACGTGACCGTCGTGCTGCGCCTCGACGGCGACTACGGCGAACTGAAGCGTATGCTTTGACCGCCATCCACTGGCCCTCACGGAGGGCCAGGGGCTCTATACCCACGAGGCCCTTCACCATCCCTACCAACCAAGAAATCCGTTGAGGACTAGAGCAAGAACCTTTCTGTGATAGCCAAATATCAACCAGATATTCCGGATACCCCGAATTACCAAGAGGCTATCGAGTGAGGAGGCAGCCGTGTAGTTTATCGCAGCCAACAGTCCCGCTGGACGCGGGGCGGTGCACGGTCAGGTTGAGTCTCGTCTCACGGCCTTTATGCTCGTAGTACCTCAATGGGGTAAACAGCAGCATCCGGTAGATCGGCTCGACCATGTACGACGCCCGGTGACCAACGATGAAGTCGAGCATCTCTTGCCGCGGCGATCGAACTCCACCTAGGCAAAATAGGCAGACGCCTCGCGAAGTATCCCGTTGGCTTGCCCCAACTCTCGGTTCTCACGCTCCAGCGCCTCGATTCGCTCACGCTCTGACGTCGTGGTGCCTTCACGGCGACCCGAATCACACTCGGTCTGCCGGGCCAGCTACGCAGCGTTTCCGGTGTCCAGCCGATCTTGGGGGCGATAATACCGATGGCCACCCACTGGCAGGGGTAGTCGGCCTCGTGATCGAAGACCATGCGGACCGCGCGCTCACGGACTTCAGGGGAGTATCGCTTTCATGTGCTTATGGTTCCATTCTCTCAAGGTTTGGAGTCTCCGGGAATCCCGGTACGGTTCGCTCAATCTCAGCCCGTTCACCCGGCACAGCATGACAACTGCGTCACGTCTTTGGTAAAAGTCTGGGCACAGAGCTTGATGCCTTCCACCATGGTGAGGTAGGGGAACAGTTCGTCGCCGATGGCCTGCACCGTCATGCGCGCGCGCAGCGCCAGAACCGCCGTCTGGATCAGCTCGCCGGCTTCGCCGGCCACCGCCTGTACCCCCAGCAACCGCCCCGTGTCGCGTTCGGCCACCAGCTTGATGAACCCACCGGTGTCGAAATTGACCAGCGCACGTGGCACGTTCGCCAGCTCGAGCACGCGGGACTCTACGCTGAAGCCCTGCTCCAGTGCTTCGGCTTCCGTCAGGCCGACGGTGGCCACCTGGGGGTCGGTGAAGATCACCGCCGGCATGGCACTGAGGTCCAGGGTGGCCTCGCCGCCGGTCATGTTGATCGCGGCGCGGCTACCCCCGGCGGCGGCGACGTAGACATACTCCGGCTGATCGGTGCAGTCACCGGCGGCATACAGGCCCGGTACGGTGGTCTGCAGATGCTCATCCACCAGAATCGCGCCACGCGCGGTCTCCACGCCGATGCTCGCCAGGTTCAGGGCCTCGGTGTTGGGTGTGCGGCCACTGGCCACCAGCAATTGCTCCGCCTGCAGGGTCCCGGCGTGGGTCTGCAGGGTGAACAGCTGGCCGTCGTGGCTCACTTCGCTGGCCTGTGTCTGCTTGAGGACCTCGATGCCCTCACGGCGAAACGCCGCTTCCACGGCCTCACCCACCGCCGGGTCTTCCTGGGACAGCACTCGGCTGCGGGCCAGCACAGTGACCCGGCTGCCCAGACGGGCGAAAGCCTGGGCCAGTTCCAGGGCCACCACCGAGGCCCCGATCACGATCAGCCGCTCGGGAAGGGTGTCCAGTTCCAGCGCACTGGTGGACGTGAGATAGGGGGTCTCGGCCAGCCCCGGCACCGGCGGTTCTGTCGGACGAGCGCCGGTGCCGATGAAGGCGCGATCGAAGCGGACGGTCTGCGCGCCGCCCTCATTCAGCTCGACCGTCAGGCTGCGGGCATCGACGAACCGGGCCTCGCCATGCAGGACCGTGATGGCCGGGTGGTCGCGCAGAATCCCCGCGTACTTGGCATCACGCAGTTCCTCGACACGCCCCAGCTGTTGCCTGAGCAGCTGTGCCCGGTCCACCACCGGTGCCTGGGCGCTCAAGCCGGCATCGAAGGGGCTCTCCTTTCGCAGATGCGCAATATGCGCCGCGCGGATCATGATCTTCGAGGGCACACAGCCGGTATTGACACAGGTACCGCCGAGAGTGCCGCGTTCGATCAGGGTGATCCGGGCGCCGCGTTCGGCGGCCTTCAGGGCCGCCGCCATGGCAGCGCCGCCACTGCCGATCACCGCGATGTGCGGGGCGTCTTCATCACGGCCCTTGGAAACCGATGCGCCTGTCGGGGAGGGTGTTTCACTGTTGGCCAGTCGGGCCTGATAGCCAAGTCGGGTCACGGCGAACGTCAACGCCGAGGCCGGTGTGCCCGGATCAACGGCTACCGATGCCGTCCCCTGAGGATAGGAGACCTCCACCGACTGTACGCCGGGCAGCTTCTCCAAGGCTTCCCTGACATGATCCGCACAGCGGTCACAGGTCATGCCACTCACGTTGAGTTCAATCATCACGTTTCTCCGAGTCTTTATGAGTAAAGCCGGCATCCTGCTTCCGCTTGTGGTGTCGCGCGTAGAGAGGCAAGCCGATGACGATGGCCAGGGCCAGGGCAGCGAAGAGCACGTAGTCGAGATAGCCTGTCAGCGCGGCCAGGCCCGCCGTGCCGGACAGAATCAGGACTATTGGCACGGCGCAACACAATCCCATCAGCATGCTGCCAAGCACGACGTTTGAAAATTTCCTCGGACCTTTCACACTTATTCCTTCACCGTCGAGGGATAACCTACATTGGCCGTGGCCTGGAGCAGGGCCTCAACCGTGGTCTTGGCATCATCGAAGGTGACCACGGCCTCACGATCCGGATAGCTCACGTCGATTTGCGAGACGCCGTCCACCTTGTTGAGTGCAGCCTTGACGGTGATCGGACAGGCGGCGCAGGTCATGCCCGGTACTGAGAGCGTCACGGTCTGCAGGGCCGCCATGGCGGGAGAGCTGAGCAGGGCGAGTATCGCGATGAGGGCGAAACGAGCTTTCATGGAGAACCTCCTCTCAATAGAACCAGGGCAAGGTGTAGGGAAAGACCAGCGCAGTCAGTACCAGTAGCGACACAATCCAGAACATGACCTTGTAGCCCGTCCTGACGCGTGGCACGGCACAAAGCTCACCTGGCTGGCACTTTTCCACTGGCCGGAAGATCCGGCGCCAGGCGAAGAACAGTGCCACCAGCGCCATACCGACGAAGAGTGGGCGGTAGGGTTCCAGGGCCGTCAGGTTGCCGATCCAGGCGCCGGAAATCCCCAGCATGATCAGCACCAGCGGGCCGAGGCAGCAGACCGAGGCAAGGAGGGCAGCAAGCCCACCGGCAGCCAGAGGCCCTTTCCCCGTTTTCGATGTAGACATTGCGCTTGCACCTTTCATGACCTTGTTTACTGGGATAAGGTTACATCCGTAGTCAGATACGGAGTCAAGCGTCATGAAGAGACAGGGGGATAGAGTAGCGGGCACTATGACCATTGGTGGCCTGGCCAAGGCGGTTGGCGTCAATGTCGAGACCATCCGGTATTATCAGCGCCGTGGGCTACTCTCAGAGCCCGAACGTCCTGCCGGCAGTATTCGCCGCTATGGCACAGCCGACGTCGCGCGGCTGACCTTCGTCAAAACCGGGCAGCGGCTGGGCTTCAGCCTGGACGAGATTGCCGAGCTGTTGCGATTGGAGGATGGCACTCATTGCCAGGAGGCCAGCACCCTCGCCGAGCATAAACTGCGGGATGTCCGTGAGAAGGTCGCCAGCCTCCAGCGTATCGAGCGGACACTGGACGAACTTGTACAGGCGTGTCATGAACAGGAGGGAAGTATCACCTGCCCGCTGATTGCGTCCTTACATGAGGGCTCGATCACAGGGGAACAGCGGCTCCCCAGAAATTGAAGCCAGCGAACCGCGGAACTTTCGGTAGATAGCCCGTCTCCATTCGCTGGATACGGAAGCCAGCGTGCTCGATGAGCTCGGGGATGGCACGGTTGAGATGGCAGCCCCCCGCCACCTTGCGCCACAGGGGGTTGACGCGATCCTGCCACTGGCGCACGGCCTCATCAGGTGCCGTGCCGTGTTCGCAGAACAGCAGTTGGCCACCCGGCTTGAGCACGCGACGCATCTGCTCCAGCGCCCGGTGCCAGTCCGGAATCGTGCAAAGGGTGTAGGTGAGCACCACGGTATCGACACTGTTGTCGTCGAGAGGAACCTCCTCGCCCGGCAGGTCCAGCCAGCGCACCTCGAACGGTGCGCCGATGACGTTGTGGCGGGCCTTGCGTCGCATGCCTTCGGAAGGCTCGAGCCCCCAGACCAGCTCGACCCGGTCCGGATCGTAGTGGGGAATATTGAGCCCGGACCCCATACCCACCTCCAGAACACGGCCCCGGGCTTGCGGCACCACGGCCGCCCGCTGACGATCGACCACCGTGTTGCCACACGCCAGGTGGAGGAAATGCGGCAGAACACGATTCTCGTAGAAGGACATCTGTATCGTCATCCCGTGTGGTTGCCAGGTGATCGAAATACGGTGTGATCGAAACCAGACCGGTTCGTTATGCCACCACCTTGAAGTAGCGCATCATACCGGCATCCTCATGCTCCATGTTGTGGCAGTGGTACATGTAGAACCCCTCGAAGTCCTTGAAGGTCAGAGCGATGCGCACCCGTTCCTCTGGGAACACCAGCACCGTGTCATGCAATCCCGCGTCGATGATCCCATCGTGCAGGTCCGTCTTGCCGCCCGCCGATATCCGCTCCTGAACCAGGAATTGCAGTCCATGAACGTGCATGGGGTGCGGCATCATGGTGTTGTTGACGAACTCCCAGATCTCCGTCTGCGCCAGCCGGACGATCTCGTCATCTGCCACCGTCGCGCCCTCCATCTGCCGGCCGTTGATCGTGAACCCCTGCATCATGCGCATGCCCAGCTCGAAGCGGCGTACTGGCGTATCGGCCTGAACCGGGGAGGCCGGCAGGTCTTGAGCCAAGCGTTCCGGCAGGGTTTCCGCATCGTTCGCCCGTGCGACGACGGCGAAGGTAACTAGCGAGAGCCGCTCGCTTCCCATCATGTCGCGCATCATGCCTCGATCCATCATCTCGCCCATTCGATCACCCATCATCCCTCGATCCATCATGCCGCCCATTCGATCGCCCATCATGCCCCGGTCCATCATGTCGCCCATTCGCTCGCCCATCATGCCGAGTTGGTACTCCTCGCTCACCAGCTGTACGGACTCTCCCGGCTCGGTGTCGCCAAAATCGACCCACAGATCGATCCGTTGGGCCGGCGCCAGTGTGACCGAGCGGCGCCGCTCGGGCTTGGCGAGCAGGCCACCGTCGGTGCCGATGACGGTCACCGCCCGGCCATCGCTCCAGGCCAGCTTGTAGATGCGCGAGTTGGAGCCGTTGAGCAGGCGCAATCGATATGGCTGCGTGGACACCTCGCGTCGCGCGTCCGGGTGGCCGTTCACCAGTACCCGCTCCCCGCGAAAGCCCTGCATGCGGGTCATCATCGCCCCCATGCCACCATCGTCGATGTACTGAAGCTCATTGCCATTGCTAAAGGTGCGATCCTGCAGGATGAGGACCAGTTCCCGCTCTCCGTCGGGGAGCTCCAAGGCACGCTCGGCGTCGTCGTTGATGATCAGTGGACCGGCAAGGCCGGCGTAACTCTGAAAGCCGACCCGGCCACCGTTGGGGCCGTGAGGATGGGGGTGGTACCAGTACAGACCGGCGCGATCCACGACATCGAAGGCGAGCGTCGTGCTCGTCGCCGGAGCGATCGGCAGGCGCGGCTGACCGTCCATTTCTGGCGGCACGTGCAGCCCATGCCAGTGCACGGTGGTGTCTTCGGGGAGATCGTTGTCGATGCGTACCCGCAAGCGCTGACCACGACGCAGGCGAATCAATGGCCCCGTATAACTCTCACCCACGGGCGTCAGGGTATCTTCAGGCCCGACGATTCGCTCGGCCGTGTAGCGCCAGACGTCGCTGGGCGCACCGGGCAGGATAGCCACCTTGTCCGGGTGGGCTCGCACACGCAGGTCGACGTCGAAGGGCCCCTCCATGGCCGTCGACGCGGACGCCGCCCGCAGAGCGGGGCGATATCCCCCGAGCCATACCCCGGCCCCCACCAGGGTCGACAACGCCGCCACACCGCCGATGCGGCGCAATACGCTACGTCGCTGCAGGTCGACATAAGCCATGATGCTCCCCCTCTTCTATGGTTGTCGGCGGCCCCGGCTCATAGCTTGGCGGCGCGTAGCCTCAGTGCGTTGGCGATGACCGAGACCGAGCTCAGGCTCATCGCGGCGGCGGCGTAGATGGGACTGAGCAGCCAGCCGGTGAACGGAAACAGCACCCCGGCGGCCAGAGGCACCCCCAGGCTGTTGTAGACGAAGGCGAAAAACAGGTTCTGGCGGATATTGCGCATCACCCGGCGACTGAGATGGCGGGAGCGAACAATGCCGGAGAGATCCCCTCTCACCAGGGTCACCCCCGCGCTCTGGATGGCGACATCGGTCCCCGTGCCCATGGCGATACCGACGTCAGCCTCGGCCAGGGCGGGGGCGTCATTGACGCCGTCGCCGGCCATGGCGACCACGCGCCCGGCCTCGCGATGCTCGCGCACGATACGCCCCTTATCTTCCGGCAGTACGTCCGCTTCAATTTCGTCGATACCAAGTTGGCGCGCCACGGCTTCGGCGGTGGTACGGTTGTCGCCGGTGAGCATAACCAGGCGCAGGCCATCCTCTTTGAGCGTCCGGATCGCCTGTGCGGTGGTTTCCTTGATCGGGTCCGCGACACCGATGAGTCCCATGACCTGATCATCGGCCACCAGGAACATCACGGTTTGCCCTTCGGCTTGCAGCGTCTCGGCACGCTGCGTCCATTCCCGCGCCTCCACACCACGTGTTTCGAGCAGCCGGGCATTGCCAAGCGCAAGCTCGCGTCCTTCGACCCGACCGGTGACCCCCATGCCGGTCACCGCCTCGAAATCGCTGGCATCGCTCAGCTCGACATGATGCTCTTGCGCAGCACTGACAATGGCCTCGGCCAACGGATGTTCGCTGCCTCGCTCGAGGCTGCCGGCAAGTTGCAGCAACTGCGTTTCATCGCTGCCGGAAACGGGCTCGAGGGATACGACCCGGGGTTTACCCTCGGTGAGGGTGCCGGTCTTGTCGACGACCAGGGTGTCGACTTTCTCGAAACGTTCCAGTGCCTCGGCATTCTTGATCAACACGCCCGCCCGGGCCCCGCGACCGACCCCAACCTGGATCGACATCGGCGTCGCCAAGCCGAGCGCACAGGGACACGCGATGATCAGCACCGATACCGCGGCGATCACCGCGTAGGCCATCGCCGGCGGTGGCCCCCAGATCCCCCAGGCAATAAATGCCAGGATCGCCACGGTAACCACTGCGGGGACGAAATAGCCGGCGACCACGTCGGCAAGCCGCTGCACGGGCGGCTGCGAACGCTGCGCTTCGGCCACCATCTCCGCGATCTGCGAAAGCACCGTGTCCTCGCCGACCTTGTCGGCGCGCATGACGAAGCTGCCCTGACCACTCACGGTGCCGCCGATGACCGTGTCGCCCTCGCGCTTCTCGACGGGAAGGGACTCGCCGGTCACCATCGACTCGTCCAGCGTGCTGTGGCCCTCGAGCACCTCGCCATCGACCGGCACCTTGTCACCGGGGCGTACCCGTAGACGGTCACCGGTACACAGCTCGTCGAGCGAGACCTCCTCGTCATTGCCCTCGGCATCGATGCGTCGTGCGGTCGGCGGCGCGAGATCGAGGATCGCGCGCAGCGCACTGCCGGTCTTCTCGCGGGCGCGGGCCTCGATCACTTGACCGAGCAGGATCAGCACGACGATCACCGCCGCCGCCTCGAAATACACGCCGACCGAGCCATCGGCGTCACGGAAAGTGGCCGGGAATATCCCAGGGGCGAGCGTGGCGACGACACTGTAGCCATAGGCCGCCCCCACACCGAGGGCGATCAGCGTGAACATGTTGAGGTTGCGGGAGACGAGAGACCTCCAGCCACGCAGGAAGAATGGCCATCCGGCCCATAGCACCACGGGCGTGGCAAAGATCAGTTCGATCCAGTGCCCGCCGCCGGCGGGCAGCACCTCATCCAACCAAGGGCCGATGCCGGGTAGCATACTGCCCATGGCGACGAACAGTACCGGCAGCGTCAGCAGGCCGCCCACCCAGAAACGTCGGAACATGTCGAGGAACTCGGCGCTGCGTTCCTCTCCGGAAACGCGGGTGGGCTCGAGTGCCATGCCACACTTGGGGCAGTCGCCGGGCTCATCCTGCCGCACCTCCGGATGCATGGGGCAGGTATACTGGACCCTCGACGACGGTTGCGGCTTGACGGGTTCCAGCGCCATGCCGCACTTGGGACACTCCCCCGGCTCGTCGCTCTCCACGCCAGAACACATGGGGCAGAAATAGTTGGCCTTGCCACTGGGCTTCGACGCAGCCGCCGAGGTGGCGGCAAGCACGGCGTCCGGATCCTCGCGAAAGTGCTCGGCGCACTGCTTGCTACAGAAATGGTAACGCTCACCGCGATGCTCGACGCTCTCCGCCGAGGCGGGATCGACGCTCATGCCACAAACGGGGTCTTTTGCCATGACGAACCCTCCATTGTACAAAAGGTTCCTGTTGCGTGGTCGGTCGCCTTTCTCCTCGCTGATATAAACAGGTTACACCTTGCCACCGCCGTCGACCCGACTACCCCAGTGTCGCCAGCGAGGGAAACCAGTCGACCATGATGCTGGAAAGCCGCGTCATGGTGCCCGAGACAATGGCGATGCCCATCAGGATGACGATCGTGCCGGCGACTGGGCGAGCATAGGCGCTCCACCTACCCAGACGTTGCCGATGCAGGGTGAATCGATTGATCAGCAGGGTACTGGCGAGAAAGGGTAGCGCCAGGCCCGCCGAGTAGGCGCTGAGATAGAGCATACCGGCCTGGGCACTGGCGGCACTGGAGGTGGCCATCAGGATGGCGCCCAGGACAGGGCCGATGCAGGGGGTCCAGCCGATGGCGAAGGAGACCCCAAACACCGTCGCCGACAGCGGGGAGCCTCCCTGGACGTTCGGTGTGAACTGCAGAGTGCGCTGGAACAGTGACAACCGGAACACCCCGGTCATGAACAGGCCCAGCACGATTACCACCGTGCCGGCGACCCAGTTGAATTCCTGGCGATACCCCCGCATCAGTTGGCCGATACCGCTCGCGCCGAGCCCCAGCAGGATGAACACGATGCTGAAGCCGAAGATGAAGAAGACGCTGAGGATCAATGCCTCCAGCCGCCTGTCGGCCTTGCCGGCACTCCCGCCCGTGACCACCGACAGGTAGGCCGGCAACAGCGGCAAGGTGCAGGGCGAGAAGAAGGAGACCAACCCGCCGGCGAAGGCACCGATCAGACCGATAGAAGAGAGAGATTCCAAGGCGTTACGCTTCCTGGGGGGCAAGGTGCTGGGCGCGAAGCAGCCTGGGGCCAGCCGCCTGCTTCGCATTTGGTTCGGCGGATGATTCTAAAGGTTGTGTCTACCTCAAGGTCAATCACGAATAAATGACTATCGATATAATCTAAAGAGATAACCCACCTTCCTTCGAAAGCCCTTGACCTTAAAGTTGACTTCAAGGTTATCGTGCGTAGTGCATCATCCGACACTTGCCATAGATAAGGATAGCGAGATGACCCTACAGCTAGGGGAGATAGCTCCCGATTTCACGGTCGAATCCACCGAAGGCACGCTTGGCTTTCATCAGTGGCTGGGCAAGGACTGGGCCGTGCTGTTCTCGCACCCCGCCGATTATACGCCAGTCTGCACCACGGAACTGGGCGCATTTGCCAGGCGCAAGGACGAGTTCGCCGCGCGTGGTGTCAAGCTGGTGGGGGTGTCGGTCGACCCCCTCGCTTCTCACCACGACTGGGCGGAGGATATCGAGCAGACCCAGGGCGCGGCCCTGAACTACCCCCTGCTGGCGGACGCGGACCAGGTGGTGGCTCAGTTGTATGGAATGATCCATCCGAAAGCCGACCCCAAGGTGACGGTGCGTACCGTCTTCATTATCGATTCCGACAAGAAAATCCGCCTGACCTTGACCTACCCGCCCAGCACCGGGCGTAACGTCGACGAGATCCTGCGGGTCATCGACTCGCTCCAGCTAACCGACAAGCACAAGGTGGCCACACCCGTCGACTGGCAAAACGGTGACGATGTCATCATCTTGCCGTCGCTCTCGGATGACGACGCTAAAGAACGTTTCCCCGAGGGTTGGAACGCCAAGACGTCCTACCTGCGAGTCGTGCGTCAACCGGACTAACGGAGCCACGGCTCGCGAATCAGGCCGCCTGTCCCAGACGGCCTGTCGGAAGCTCCGATTCACAGTGTCGTGAGGTGAAGCCATGCAAACACTCAGTATCGGCGAGCTTGCCGAACGCAGCGGGGTCGCCAGCCAGGCGATTCGTTTCTACGAGAAAGAGAAACTCATGCCCGCCCCCCAGCGGACGGACGCCAATTATCGGCGTTATCCCCTGGATGCCGTGGCCAGGCTGCAATTCATCGTCCATGCCAAGCCCGGATATTGCACCGGAA
>NZ_AXCA01000214.1:0-306 GCF_000475415.1 Halomonas sp. PBN3
GTACCACACCTCGGTGATGTTTGCCCCCAACGTGGTGGGCACCGCCAATGCCACCAGCGCCGGCTGGGGCAACCTGGGCGGTGGCACCACCCAGATCCTGATGCCGCTGATCTTCTCCGGGATCCTGATGCTCGGCGTCAACGAGGCCCTGGGCTGGCGCCTGGCCATGGTGGTCCCCGGCGTGGTGCTGTTCCTCACCGGTATCGCCTACTACTTCTTCACTCAGGATGCCCCCGACGGCAACTTCGATGAACTGCGCGCCCGGGGCGAGCTGCCGTCGGCCAGCGGCGAGCACGGCATGGGCCA
>NZ_AXCA01000215.1:0-1266 GCF_000475415.1 Halomonas sp. PBN3
AAGCTGTCGGCCAGGCCGATGGCCATCACCGGCACGGCGCCGAGCAACAGCAGCCCGGTGTAGGTGCGGCGCGGGCCGAGTCGGTCGCACAGCACGCCGATCAGCAGGCGTACCAGCACGGTGATGGCCACCGAAGCGATGATGGTGTTGCCGATCTGGGTCTTGGTCAGGCCCAGGTCATCGCGGACCACCGCCATCAGGGGGGCGATGCCGAACCAGCCGAAGAAGCAGAGGTGAAAGGCGAACCAGGAGAAGTGGAAGGCGCGCATCTGGGGGGTGCTGAAGTTCAACAGGCGGATTCTGTTGGCCTTGTTGTGGATTTCCATGGGGGTACCTCGTCGAATGACGTTCGAACACACGATCTCTTGGGCCTTCGCCGTTGAAGGTCGGGTCCGACGCACTCGTACTCCCGGGGAGCCTGGTCCACGTCCACCAATGCTTGATTCATATCAAGCAATCGGCCTGCCAGTAGTGGATTTTCCCTATGGGTATCAGCTTTTTAGAGGCTCTTCGGCCGATGAGAAGCGGCACCCCGGCCGGGGCCGGGGTGCCGTGAGGGTGCAGGGCGAAGCGCCTTCGCCCCGGGATGGTGCCGGCTGCGCCGGGGGGCGTTCAGCGCAGCGACAGGGCGCCGGCGCCGGTGTCCTCGCCCACGGCGTCGCGGTAGGCCTGGGCCTCCTCGGCTTCGACTTCCGGCGAGAAACGCACCACCAGGGCACACAGGGAGGCGATCAGCACGGCGATGCCCAGGTAGAAGAGCCCCTGCTGGTAGGAGAGCGACTCCGAGCGGAACAGGAAGCCCGCGGCCACGGCTCCGGCATTGCCGCCGGCACCGACGATGCCGGCCACGGCGCCCAGCGCCTTCTTGTTGATGAAGGGCACCACGCCGAAGGTGGCGCCCTCGGCCATCTGCACGAAGAGGCTGAACACCAGCATGATGCCGATGGCGAGTGCCAGCACGTGCATCTGCGAGAAGAACATCAGGGCGACGCCCTCGCAGAGCATGGCGATGAACAGCCAGCGCACCCGGCCCTTGAGGCCGCCGTTGCGGGCGAAGAGGTCGGAGAAGATGCCGCCCAGGGTGCGGGCGAAGAGGTTCATCAGGCCGAACAGGCCGGCGATCATCCCGGCGGTGGCCAGGGTCAGGTCGAAGTGGTCGAAGAAGTAGATGGCGGCGATGTTGTTGATGGTCAGTTCGACGCCGAAGCAGGCGGCGTAGACCACGAACAGCGCCCAGACGCGGACGTCCTTGGCGGCGGCCTTGAA
>NZ_AXCA01000216.1:0-12144 GCF_000475415.1 Halomonas sp. PBN3
GCTATCTGCGATAGCCCTGCCGGCACCCGAGTGCCACTGGCGTGACGTCTGACGCTGGGGTAGGGTAGGCGCATTTTTCGCGCGCCCGGGCTGGGCGGCAGGATTTCGCCAGGCACGGCCATGCGGCCCGTGTCACTGATACTTAGTGGAGCACTATGGGCAAGTCACTGGTCATCGTCGAGTCGCCGGCCAAGGCGAAGACGATCAACAAGTACCTCGGCAACGACTTCATCGTGAAGTCGAGCGTGGGCCATATCCGCGACCTGCCGACCAGCGGCTCCGGCAAGGCGGCCTCCGACCCCAAGGAGCGTGCCCGTCAGGCCGCGGCGACCCGCAAGATGTCGCCGGAGGAGAAGGCCGAGTACAGGAAGCGCAAGGCCCACGATCAGCTGATCCGCCGCATGGGCATCGACCCCGACCACGGCTGGCAGGCCAACTACGAGATCCTGCCCGGCAAGGAGAAGGTGGTCGCCGAGCTCAAGAAGCTGGCCGCCAAGGCCGACGCCGTCTATCTCGCCACTGACCTTGACCGCGAAGGGGAGGCGATCGCCTGGCACCTGCGCGAGACCATCGGCGGCGACGAGGGGCGCTATCGTCGTGTGGTGTTCAACGAGATCACCAAGGGCGCCATCCAGGAGGCCTTCAAGGACCCCGGCAACCTCAACATGCCGCGGGTGGAGGCCCAGCAGGCGCGGCGCTTCCTCGACCGGGTGGTGGGCTTCATGCTCTCGCCGCTGCTGTGGGCCAAGATCGCCCGGGGCCTCTCCGCGGGGCGCGTGCAGTCGGTGGCCATGCGCCTGATCGTAGAGCGCGAGCGCGAGATCCGCGCCTTCGTCCCCGAGGAGTTCTGGGACGTCCACGCCGACCTGGTCGCCGAGGGCGGCGAGCCGGTGCGCTTCGAGCTGGCGCGCCAGGATGGCCAGGCCTTCCGGCCCACCTCCGAGGCCGAGACCCTGGAGCGCATCGCCGGCCTGCGCAAGGCGAGCCTTGCCATCACCGGCCGCGAGGACAAGCCGACCCGCTCCAAGCCCAATGCCCCCTTCATCACCTCGACCCTGCAGCAGGCCGCCAGCGGCCGGCTGGGCTTCTCGGTGAAGAAGACCATGACCCTGGCCCAGCGCCTCTACGAGGCGGGCTACATCACCTACATGCGTACCGACTCCACCAACCTCTCGAAGGATGCGGTGGAGAGCGTGCGCGACTTCATCGGCGACGAGTACGGCGCACGCTACCTGCCGGAGTCCCCCAACCGCTACTCCAGCAAGGAGGGCGCCCAGGAGGCCCACGAGGCGATCCGCCCCTCCGACGTCGCCCGGCGGGCCACCGAGCTGGCCGGCATGGAGCGCGACGCCGAGCGCCTCTATGAGCTGATCTGGCGCCAGTTCGTGGCCTGCCAGATGACCCCGGCGGAGTACCTCTCCACCACCCTGACCGTGGCCGCCGACGGCTACGAACTGCGCGCCAAGGGGCGGGTGCTCAAGTTCGATGGCTACACCCGGGTGATGAAGCCCATGGGGCGCAAGGAGGAGGACCAGTCGCTGCCGGACCTTGCCGAGGGCACCCCCATGACCCTGGAGGCGCTGGACCCGCGCCAGCACTTCACCAAGCCGCCGGCGCGCTACACCGAGGCGAGCCTGGTCAAGGAGCTGGAGAAGCGCGGCATTGGCCGGCCCTCCACCTACGCCTCGATCATCTCCACCATCCAGGATCGCGGCTACGTCAGGCTGGAGAACCGGCGCTTCTACGCCGAGAAGCTCGGCGACATCGTCACCGAGCGGCTCAAGGAGTCCTTCCCCGACCTGATGGACTACTCCTTCACCGCGCGCATGGAGGACAGCCTCGACGAGGTGGCCGAGGGCGAGCGCAACTGGCGCGAGCTGCTCGACGCCTTCTACGCCGAGTTCCGAAAGGAGCTCGCGGAGGCCGAGAGTGAGGAGGGGATGCGTCCCAACCAGCCGGTGCCCACCGACATCGACTGCCCCTCCTGCGGGCGCAAGATGCAGATCCGCACCGCCTCCACCGGGGTCTTCCTGGGCTGCTCCGGCTACAACCTGCCGCCCAAGGAGCGCTGCAAGACCACCATCGACCTGCTGCCCGGCGAGGAGGCGGTG
Organism: Halomonas sp. PBN3; assembly: GCF_000475415.1. Taxonomy (NCBI): domain Bacteria; kingdom Pseudomonadati; phylum Pseudomonadota; class Gammaproteobacteria; order Oceanospirillales; family Halomonadaceae; genus Halomonas; species Halomonas sp. PBN3. The sequence continues at coordinate 2,112 of NZ_AXCA01000216.1, forward strand.
GCCGCCGATGCCGACGAGGAGGCCGAGACCGACGCCCTTCGCGCCAAGCACCGCTGCCCGAAATGCGGCACCGCCATGGACAGCTACCTGATCGACGAGACGCGCAAGCTGCACATCTGCGGCAACAGCCCCGACTGCGACGGCTACGAGATCGAGCAGGGGCGATTCCGCATCAAGGGCTATGACGGCCCGACCATCGAGTGCGACAAGTGCGGCAGCGACATGCAGCTCAAGAGCGGACGCTTCGGCAAGTACTTCGGCTGCACCAACAGCGAGTGCAAGAACACCCGCAAGCTGCTGCGCAACGGCGAGGTGGCGCCGCCCAAGATGGACCCCATCGACATGCCCGAGCTGGCCTGCCAGAAGGTCGACGACCACTACGTGCTGCGCGACGGCGCCAGCGGCCTGTTCCTGGCGGCCAGCAAGTTCCCCCGTAACCGCGAGACCCGCCCGCCGCTGGTCCGTGAGCTCAAGGCACACGCCGAGGAGCTGCCGGAGAAGTACCGCTACCTGCTCGACGCCCCCAGTGAGGACCCGGATGGCCGCCCGGCCCAGATCCGCTTCTCGCGCAAGACCAAGGAGCAGTTCGTGATGACCGACGAGGACGGCAAGGCCACCGGCTGGAAGGCCACCTACGACGGCAACCGCTGGCAGGTGGAGGACAAGCGCAAGTGACCCCGCGAGCCCGCACCAACCAGCTGCTCTACCAGGCGCAGCTACTGCTGGCCACCCCGGCCGGCGATGACGAGCACGCCGAGGCGCGGCGCATGGCCGCCGAGGAAGGCGCCCTGGCACTCCTCGAGCTGGCGCTCGAGTCGCTGCTGCGCGAAGTGACCGAGCATGCCCGCCTGCCCGGCCACGCCTGGCGCGAGCTGCTGGGTCCCGAGGGGGCCGAGATCGCCGAGCTGCACCGCCTGCGCGAGCTGGCCGCCCAGCCGGGCAGCTGGCTGGCGCGGCTGGTCACCCGCCTCGAGGCCTTGCACTCCGACGACGGCGCCGCCCGGCGCCGCAGCGAGGCGGCCGCCGGCCTGATCGCCGTGGGCGGACCGGCCGAGCTCGGCGACGAGCTGGCCGACTGCCTGGCCGAGGCCAAGGCGGAGATCGCCGCCCTGCGCGAGACCAGCCAGGAGTGGTAGGACCCGCCTGAATCGCCTCGCGTTGACCTGCATCGCCTCTCGTTGATATGCGTCAAGCGCTCACGCCGCCCCTTGGCTAGGATGAAGACAAGGAGCCGAGGCGGCAGCGGGTCGCCGTGATCATGACGGGGAGGTGCCATCATGCGGTTTCATCAGGTGAAGGAGCTGGTCGACTGGGCGGCCGACTACCATCGGCGCCTGGCCGAGCAGTATGCGTCCTTGGCCAGGGGTGAGGTCGGCGAGCGGGTGCGTATGGCACTGGAGTACCTGGCCGAGCGCGAGCGCAAGATGGAGAGCGACCTGACCGGCTACCTGGCGGACGGCAGCGACCATCGCCAGGTGCTTGCGAGCTGGTTCGACGATCCCGCCGACTTCCCCCACCCCCCGGTGCTGGAGCGCCTGCCCGAGTGCATCGACTGTGCCAGCGTGCAGGGTGTACTCTCCACCGCGTTGACGGCCCATCGTACCCTGCAGGATCTCTACGACCATCGTGCGGAGCTTGCCGCCGGCGGCGAGGTGCGCGCCTTCTTCGAGGCCCTCTCACGGGGCCACGAGGCGGAGGTGCGGCGCATCGCCCGCGACATGCAGCGACTCGAGGACTACTGAGGAGCCCCCATGAACGATCAGATACTCTCGCCCAAGATGCTGGGCTACTGGGACGACGACGGCCTCAAGGAGGCCACCGACGAGCCGGGGATCTACTGCGTCTACCGCGCCGCCAAGGATCCCGAGAGCGGCGAGATGGAGGTGCAGGAGCTGCTGCACGTGGGAGAGAGCGGCAGCGCCCGCTACGGCATCCAGCACGACGAGTCCCGCCCCCGCTGGGAGGCCAGCCTGCAGCCGGAGGAGGCCCTGTGGTACGCCATCGGTCCCTGCGGCAAGGCCAATCGCGAGCGGCTCAAGGCGGCGCTGATCAACGCCCACAAGCCGCGCCTGGACGCCGACAGCCCCTACCTGGAGCGCTTCCCCTTCGATCGCACCACCGTCCACCTCTACGGCCGCAAGGAGAAGCTCCAGGCGATCTTCACCGTGGAGCGTCAGGATTGACCCGAGCCCCCTCCCGGTTGACCCGCGAACCCCCTGTGGCCACCCCGGCCCAGGGGGTTCGTCGTCCGGGGCCCCAGGGCCTATGCTGACACGGAGCGCTTATCCCCACGCCAGGAGATCCCCATGGCCGACGCCCCCTCGCCCCCTCGCCCCATCGCCAGCTGCTGCCCGCCTGAGGGGCCTGACAGGGACCCGCCGGATAGGCTATAAAGCCACCAGTCGCGTCGCCGCTCATCCCGCGACGCCCACGCTTTCGTCGACAGGAGTCCCTCTGTCCATGCCACACCTCTCCCGCCGCCGCTTCTCCTGCCTGGCCCTGGCCGCGCCGCTGGCACTGCTGGGCGCCGGGCCGGCCCGGGCCAACCTGGTCGAGACCCAGCTCTCCCGCGCCCATCTGCCGCGTCACGCCGACGAGCTCTGGGTGCTGGTGGATGACCGCGAGGCCGAGCTCATCGTCTACCGCGGCAATCGCCAGCTCGAGCGCTTCCATCCCATCTCGCTGGGCCGCGGCGGGGCGCGCCCGATGCGTCTCAAGGGCAGCAATGCCACCCCCAAGGGCGAGTTCCGGGTCAACCGCTTCAACTTCGAGAGCGACTGGCACCTTTTCGTGGGGCTGGACTACCCGACGCCGACCCACGCCCGGGTGGCGCTGGACGAGGGCATCTACAGCCAGCAGGACTACGATCGCTACTTCGACTACTACCGGCGCAACGGCCATCCGCCCCAGGACACCGTGCTGGGTGGCTTCATCGGCCTGCACGGCATCGGCAAGGGGGACCCGGAGGTCCATCGCCAGTTCCACTGGACCCAGGGGTGCGTGGCGGTGACCGATACGCAGATCGAGCGCCTGGCATCGATGATCGACATTGGCACACGCGTCGTGATCCGCTAGGCTGGTATATGCGCAAGGGACGTTGAAAGCGATGGACAAGCGCCGTTGCGTATAATAAAACAGCGTTTGACTCCCGTGCTTCGGGTACAAGTTGACTCGAGCACAAGTCGCTGCAGACGCGCCTGCATCCGCAGGCAGGACGCCTGAATGTCAGGCTTCTTTCAACGCAGTACCAAGGAAGACCCAAGGAGAACACCATGACTCTGAAGACCACCCTGAAGCTGACCGCCGCTGCTGCTTCTCTGGCCGTTCTGGCTGGCTGTGCCTCTACCAGTGCCCTGGAAGAGGTTCGTCAGACCGCCGAGTCTGCACAGGCCGACGCCGCCGAGGCTCGCAGCATCGCGGTTCAGGCGCAGAACACCGCCAACCAGGCACAGCGTGACGCCCAGGCGGCTCTGCAGATGTCCGAGCAGAACCGTGACGAGATGAACCGCATGTTCCAGCGCTCCATGCAGAAGTAATTCTGTCGAGCGCCGACATCGCCTGATGGCGATGCGGTTCTGCAGCAAGAGAAGACCCCGCCTCGGCGGGGTCTTCTCGTTGGTGGGAAGGGTGCGCCGGCGCTCAGCGCACGGCCACCGCGATGGCGTCGTAGAGACTGGGGGCCTTCGGGGCCTCGGGGGTAGGCGCCTCCTCGGCGGTACGCATCAGCGACACGGTGACGCCGTCCGGCGACTCGACCAGCTCGCGCAGCTGGGCGTAGTCCACCGGCGGCTGTTCTTCGCCGAACGCCTTGCTGACCTTGTCGATGGCGAAGATCAGCGGTTCGAACCCCTCGCGGTTCTCCTCCAGGGTGGGGAAGGATTGCGCCAGCAGCTCGCCATCCTCGCTCCAGCCGGCCTTGAAGGGCTGGTCGATGATGTTGACCCGGGTGCCGCTGGGCACGCGCTGGTAGAGCGACTCGATGTCCTCAGGGAACATGCGGATGCAGCCGCGGCTGACGCGCATGCCGACCCCTTCGGGCTTGTTGGTGCCGTGGATCAGGTAGCTCGGCAGCCCCAGCAGGATGGCGTGGCGGCCCAGGGGGTTGTCGGGGCCCGGGGGGACCACGGAGGGCGCCGGCTCGCCGCGGGCGGCGGCCTCGCGGCGCATGGAGGCGGGCGGTGACCAGGCGGGATCCTTGACCTTGATGGTGGTCTTGGTGACGCCGACCGGGGTGGAGAACTCCTCGCGGCCCACGCTGATCGGGTAGGTCTCGACGATGCCCTCCTTGGAGTAGTAGTAGAGGCGCAGCTCGGAGAGGTTGACCACGATCCCCTCGCGCTCGGCGTCGGGCAGGATCCGGCGTCCCGGGATCATCACCTCGGTGCCCGCGAAGGGCGCCCAGAGGCTGACCTCTGGGTTGGCCATGCGGATCTCCTCGTAGCCCACGTTGTGCTCGCGGGCGATGTCGATCAGGGTGTCACCCTCCTCGACGGTGATGGTGTAGTGCTCGCCGATGACGCTGCCGCTCTCGGGGAGCGCATAGTGACCGCGCGGCAGGTCGCGTACCTCGTCGGCGGTCGGCTCGGCCGCCATGGCGCCGGCCGAGAGCAGGGCGCCGGTGCCGAGCACCAGTGCCAGGCGGGCGCCGCGTTTGGCCAGGGTTGCGGTGTTCATCAGGGGAAGTCGACTCCTGGTGGCATCATGAGGGCGGCGCTGCGTCCTGCAGGCGCCGCCGATAATGGGGCGATGAGACGTCGTGTCATGCTGTCGCGTAATCCTATAGAGTGCCGCGAAAGGCGCGGGTTCGCCAGCCCTGGGGCTATGCCGCCTCTGTCTTCTGGTTGAGGATCTCGAGCAGCTGCTCCACGGTCTGGAAGCGGGCCTCCTCCTGCTCCATGGCGGCCTCGAAGCGCAGGGTATCGGCGCCGTCGAGGCGGTAGCGGCCCGGTTCGCGCTGGATCAGGTTGACCAGGGTCAGTGGGTCGACCCGGGTGTGGCCGCCGAAGAGGATGCGGCCGCGCTCGGCCCCGGCCTCGAGGCGGGTGATCCCCAGGCGCTCGGCGCGCTGGCGAAGCTTCGTCTGGCGCAGCAGTGTCTTCACCGGGGCGGGCAGCAGCCCGAAGCGGTCGATCATCTCCACCTGCAGCTCCTTGAGGGCAGCCTCGTTCTCGGCACTGGCGATGCGCTTGTACATCACCAGGCGTTGCTGCACGTCGGGCAGGTAGTCGCTGGGGATCAGCGCCGGCAGGTTGAGGCCGATCTCGACGCCCTCGTCCAGCGGTGCCTCGATGTTGGGGGTCTTGCCGGCGCGGATGGCCGCCACGGCGCGGTCGAGCATCTCCATGTAGAGCCCGTAGCCGATCGCCTCCATCTGCCCGCTCTGCTCCTCGCCGAGCAGCTCACCGGCGCCGCGGATCTCCATGTCGTGGCTGGCCAGGGTGAAGCCGGCGCCAAGGTCCTCGGCGGCGCCGATCGCCTCGAGGCGCTTGATGGCGTCGCGGGTCATCGCCTTGGGCGGCGGCGTCAGCAGGTAGGCGTAGGCCTGGTGGTGGCTGCGCCCGACGCGGCCGCGCAGCTGGTGGAGCTGGGCGAGGCCGAACTTGTCGGCGCGCTCGATCAGGATGGTGTTGGCGCTGGGCACGTCGATGCCGGTCTCGATGATGGTCGAGCACACCAGCACGTTGAAGCGCTTGTGGTAGAAGTCCGACATCACCCGTTCCAGGGCGCGCTCCGGCAGCTGGCCATGGGCGACCCCGACCCGCGCCTCGGGGACCAGCTCACGCACCGTCTCGGCGGCGGTCTCGATGGTCTTGACCTCGTTGTGCAGGAAGTAGACTTGGCCGCCGCGCAGGATCTCGCGCAGGACCGCCTCCTTGATCACCGCCTCGTCGCGGCGCTGCACGAAGGTCTTCACCGACAGGCGCCGCGCCGGCGGGGTGGCGATGATGGAGAGGTCGCGGATGCCGCTCATCGCCATGTTCAGCGTGCGCGGGATCGGTGTGGCGGTCATGGTGAGGATATCCACCTCGGCGCGCAGGCTCTTCAGGCGCTCCTTCTGGGTCACCCCGAAGCGGTGCTCCTCGTCGATGATCAGCAGGCCCATCCGGGGCAGCTTCATCGACTTGGAGAGCAGCTTGTGGGTGCCGATGACGATGTCCGCCTGGCCCTCCTCGATGCGCTTGAGCGCGGCGGCCTGCCCCTTGCCGGCGGTGAAGCGCGAGACCAGCTCGATGTTCACGGCGGTGTCGGCGAAGCGGTCGCGGAAGTTCTCGTAGTGCTGGCGGGCGAGCAGGGTGGTGGGCACCAGCACCACCACCTGGCGACCGGAGTGCACGGCGAGGAAGGCGGCGCGCATCGCCACCTCGGTCTTGCCGAAGCCCACATCGCCGCACACCACGCGGTCCATGGGCCGCGGGGCGGTCATGTCGCCGATCACCGCGCCGATGGCGGCGCGCTGGTCCGGCGTCTCCTCGAAGGGGAAGGCGGCGGCGAAGCGGGCGTAGTCGGCGTCCGGCGCGGCGCAGGCGAAGCCCTCGCGGGCCTCGCGGCGGGCGTAGATGTCGAGCAGCTCGGCGGCGGTGTCACGGATCTTCTCGGCAGCCTTCCTGCGGGCCTTCTCCCACTGGTCGGAGCCGAGCCGGTGCAGCGGGGCGAGCTCGTCGTCGGCGCCGGCGTAGCGCGAGATCAGGTGCAGACTCTCCACCGGCACGTAGAGCCTGGCGCCGTCGGCGTACTCCAGGGTCACGAACTCGGCGGCCTGGCCCCCGGCCTCCAGGGTCTCGAGGCCCCGGTAGCGCCCCACGCCGTGGGCCTGGTGGACCACCGGGGCCCCGGGCTTGAGTTCCGAGAGGTGGCGGATGGCCAGATCGTCGGCGTCGGTGGCCTTCTCGCGGCGGCGGCTCTGACGCACCACCTCGCCGTAGAGCTCGGACTCGCTGATCACCGCCAGCGCCGGTTCCTCGAGCCACAGTCCGGAGGTGAGCTCGCCCTCGGTGATGGCGATGCGCGCCTCGCCGGCGAGGAACTCGGCGAAGTCCTCGACGTGGGGGGCGTTCAGCCTGAGCGGCGCCAGGGTCTCCTCCAGCGCCTCGCGCCGCCCGCGGGACTCGGCCACGAACAGCACCCGGGTCCCGGCGTTCTCTTCGAGGAAGCGCGACAGCGCCGCCAGGGGCTCCCGGGCCCGGGCGTTGATCGCTACCTCCGGCGGGGCCTGGGTGGCCGGTGCCAGGGCGTGGCGTTGGGCGTCGTCGGCGGTGAGCTCCACCCGTGGGTGGCGCTTGATGGCGGCGAACACCTCGGCCACCGGCACGAAGGCGCGGTGGGGCGGCAGAAGCGGCCGGGTGGGGTCGACGCCGAGGTTCTCGTAGCGGCTCTCGATCGCTCCCCAATGGTGTTCGGCGGCCTCGAAGACGCCCGGCAGCAGCGCCACCCGGGTCGCGTCGGCGAGGTGCTCGAAGAGGGTGGCGGTCTGTTCGAAGAACAGCGGCAGGTACTGCTCGAGGCCGGGGGAGGGGATGCCCTTGAGGGCGTCCACATAGAGCGGGCACTGGCGCGGGTCGACGTCGAACAGCGTCTCGAAGCCCTCGCGGAAGCAGGCGATGGCGGAGCGCGACAGCGAGTACTCGTGGGCCGGCAGCAGCTCGATGCGCTCGACCCGGTCGGCGCTGCGCTGGGTGTCCGGGTCGAAGGTGCGCAGGGTGTCGATCTCGTCGTCGAACAGGTCGATGCGCAGCGGGGCCTCCACCCCCATGGGGAAGAGGTCGATGATGGCGCCGCGCAGGGCATACTCGCCGGGTTCGAAGACCGTCTCCACCGCCCGGTAGCCGGCACGCGAGAGCGCGTCGCGGAAGGCCTCGCGATCCAGGCGCTGGCCCACCTCCAGGGTCATCACCCGCCCGGCGATGTAGTCCACCGGCGGCAGGCGCTGCATCAGGGTGTTGACTGGCACCAGCACGATGCCGTGCTCGCCGTCTTGCAGCCGGCGCAGGGTGCGCAGCCGGGCGGAGACGATGTCCTGGTGGGGCGAGAAGCTGTCGTAGGGCAGCGTCTCCCAGTCGGGGAAGGGCAGCACCGGCACGCGGCTGAAGAAGGCCAGCTCGCTCTCCAGGCGCAGTGCCTGGGCGGTGTCGGCGGTGACCACTAGCAGCGGCGCGTCCTCGGCCAGGTGGGCCAGGGCCAGGGCGGCGGCGCTGCCCTGGGGCTGCTGCCAGTAGAGGGTGTCACGCAGCCCTTGCGGGCGCGGTGGGTCGAGCGGAGAAAATGTCGGCATGGTCTCGTCGTCGGCAGTCGGCGGGTTCCTGGGCCCGGCAGGCTCCTAGCAGGCGGCCATCATACCAGCCGCCCCGGTTCTTGTAGTCAAACGGCCGTTCCTGTAATCCCCCTACAGCGGCTGCGACCATCCAGCGATTGCCGCGGGGGCAAGGCCCCGGGATAATGTCGCCGAATCCCGAACCCACCAGTGAGGCCGCACGTGAGTCAGCAACCCTCCGATACCGTCTTCCAGGAATGGCACGACAACCAGGCGCTTGCCGAGCAGATGATCCCGATGATCGGTAGCCTCTACCGGCACAACAACGTGGTCACCACGCTCTACGGGCGCTCGCTGTTCAACCGCAGCGTGATCCGCATCCTGAAGGACCACCGCTTCGTGCGGAAGGTGGAGGGGACCGAGCTCTCGGTGCAGGACACCTACCCGCTGGTCAAGGCGATGACTGAGCTCAACCTGGGGCCGGCCCACGTCGACGTGGGCAAGCTGGGCGTGGCCTACAAGAAGCAGGGCGGCGGCGATGCCGTGGCCTTCCTGCGCGAGCAGCTCGCCGAGATCGTCGATGGCCACGACCCTGCCGCCGGCAACGGTGAGCCCAAGGACGTGGTGCTCTACGGCTTCGGCCGCATCGGTCGCATCCTGGCCCGGGTGCTGGTGGAGAAGGCCGGCGGCGGCAACCTGCTGCGCCTGCGCGCCATCGTGGTGCGTGGCCGTGGTGACATCGCCAAGGACCTCGAGAAGCGCGCCAGCCTCTTGCGTCGCGACTCCGTGCACGGCCCCTTCGACGGCACCATCAGCGTCGACCCCGAGGCGCGCACCATCACCGCCAACGGCAACGTCATCCAGGTGATCTACGCCGACTCCCCGGCCGACGTCGACTACACCGCCTACGGCATCGACAACGCCGTAGTGGTGGACAACACCGGCATCTGGCGCGACGAGGCGGGCCTCGGCCAGCACCTCCAGTGCAAGGGCGCGGCCAAGGCGCTGCTCACCGCACCGGGCAAGGGCGACATCAAGAACATCGTCTACGGCATCAACCATGAGGCGATCACCGAGGGTGACAGCATCCTCTCGGCCGCCTCCTGCACCACCAACGCCATCGTGCCGGTGCTCAAGGTGCTCAACGACGAGTTCGGGGTCGAGCACGGCCACGTCGAGACGGTGCACAGCTACACCAACGACCAGAACCTGATCGACAACTACCACAAGGGCGACCGCCGCGGCCGCAGCGCGCCGCTCAACATGGTGCTCACCGAGACCGGCGCCGCCAAGGCGGTGGCCAAGGCGCTGCCGGAGTTCGCCGGCAAGCTCACCGGCAACGCCATCCGCGTGCCGACCCCCAACGTCTCCATGGCGATCCTCAACCTGCGCCTGGAGAAGGAGACCGACGCCGAGGCCCTCAACGACTTCCTGCGCCGCATGTCCCTGGACTCCCCCTTCCAGAAGCAGATCGACTACGTCGACTCCCCGGAGGTGGTCTCCACCGACTTCGTCGGTAACCGCCACGCCGGCATCGTCGACGCCAAGGCGACCATCGCCAACGGCAAGAACGCCGTGCTCTACGTCTGGTACGACAACGAGTTCGGCTACAGCTGCCAGGTGATCCGCATCCTGCAGTACATGTCCAACGTGCACTTCCTCAAGCTGCCGGGCGCCAAGGCGTAAGGTCAGCCGCAAGGGGCAAGGAGTCAAGGGGCGGGGCGAGAGATCGCCTTGCCCCTTGTCGTTGATGGGTCAGGCTCTCTTGCCTCCTTGCCTCCTTGC
>NZ_AXCA01000217.1:0-1370 GCF_000475415.1 Halomonas sp. PBN3
GCGCCTGCACTTCGAGGACGGTGACCTGTCGCTCGACACGCTGCCCGCCCATGCCTGGCACACCCTGCGCCGCGACGTGATCGGCTATGTCAGCCAGTTCCTGCGCGTGGTGCCGCGGGTGCCGGCGGTGGAGGTGGTGATGGAGCCGCTGCTGGCCCGTGGCGTGGACGAGGCCGAGGCGCGAGTGCGTGCCGAGGCGATGCTGGCCCGCCTCAACTTGCCCGAGCGGCTGTGGAGCCTGCCCCCGGGGACCTTCTCCGGCGGCGAGCAGCAGCGGGTCAATATTGCTCGCGGTTTCATCGCCGAGCACCCGCTGCTGCTGCTGGATGAGCCCACCGCCTCTTTGGATGCCGCCAACCGTGAGGTGGTGGTGCAACTGATCCAGGAAGCCAAGGCGCGTGGCGCAGCCCTGCTGGGCATCTTCCACGACGAGGACGTGCGTGATCGCGTCGCCGACCGCCTGTTGCCCCTGTCGCCGCACATGGGGGCGGCCCTTGCCTCCACGCCAGCCAATGCCGAGGAGATTCGCTCATGAGTGCTTCCGAACAGGTGCTGACCAACGCCCGGATGATCCTCGATGACGAGGTGTGTCAGGGCTCTCTGGTGATTCGTGATGGCCGCATTGCAGCCGTGGATGCCGGCCTGAGTGCCATACCCTCTGCGGTGGACTGCGATGGCGACTACCTGATGCCGGGCATGGTCGAGCTGCACACCGACAACATGGAGAAGTACTTCCAGCCCCGCCCCAAGGTGGCCTGGCCGGGACGGCCCGCGGCACTGGCCCATGACGCCCAGATGGCCGCCAGCGGCATCACCACGGTGTTCGATGCACTCTCGATCGGTGACATCGACGAACAGAGCATGCGCGAGGGCGCGCTCAAGCAGATGGTCGGTTCGCTGCAGGCGATCATGGATGACGGCATGGCCCGCATCGACCATCGCCTCCACCTGCGCTGTGAGGTCTGTCAGCCAGCCACCCTGGAGCGCTTCGAGTCCCTGGCCGATTCGCCGCTTCTCGGCCTGGTGTCGCTCATGGATCATGCCCCGGGTCAGCGTCAGTTCGTGAGCCTCGATGCCTACCGCACCTACTATCAGGGCAAGCACCGGATGAGCGATGAGGCGCTCGAGGCCTTTATCGAGAAGCAGCTGGCCAACAGCGCCCGCTACAGCAGTACCAACCGTCAGGCCATCGCCGCGGCCTGCCATCGGCGTGGCCTGGCCCTGGCCAGCCATGACGATGCCACCATCGAGCACGTCGCCGAGAGCGTCGAGTACGGCACCCGGGTGGCGGAGTTCCCCACCACGCGCGAGGCGGCCGAGGCCTCCCACCGTCACGGGCTGGCGGTGATGATGGGCGCGCCCAACGTGGT
>NZ_AXCA01000218.1:0-16507 GCF_000475415.1 Halomonas sp. PBN3
AGGCGGCCCGCCTCGCCTCCCTGGAGCAGGATCGCGAACGCGCCGAACAGGTGCTGCGCCAGGTGCAGGAGCAGCTCGCCCGCCTGGAGCGCCCGCCCCCCTCCACCGCCATCGAGCGTACCCGCGGCGAGCTGCCCTGGCCCGTGCAGGGCCAGCTCGCCTCGCGCTTCCACTCGGGCGATGCGGTGCACCGCAACGGCATCGTGATCCGCGCCGGGGAGGGCGAGCCGGTGCGCGCGGTGCACGCCGGCCGGGTGGTGTTCGCCGACTGGCTGCGCGGCTTCGGCAACCTGCTGATCATCGACCACGGCGACGGCGTGATGACCCTGCACGCCCACCTGCAGCACTTCGCGGTGGCGGTCGGCCGCCCGGTATCCCGGGGCGAGGTGATCGGCGCCGTGGGCATGAGCGGCGGCCAGCCACGCCCCGCGCTCTACTTCGAGGTGCGCCGCGGTGGCGAGCCCATCGACCCCCAGGGCTGGATCGCACGACGCTGAGCGGCGCTTTCCATGGCCGCCGGCGCCGGGCTATGCTGACCGCTCACCGTTCCGGAACCGCGGAGTTCGCATGCACCCAGCGCTTCCCCTCGCCGGCGGGTCTTCCCGCTCACCGCTCTCCCGGCGCCTGCTGGCCGGTCTGCTGCCCCTGGCGCTGCTGGCGCTGCCGCTCTCGGCCCCCGCCCAGCAGGCCGATGACGACCTGCCGGTGGCGGAGATCCAGACCTTCGCCGAGGTGTTCGAGCGCATCAAGCGCGCCTATGTCGAGGAGATCGATGACGGCGAGCTGCTGCGCAACGCCATGCGCGGCATGCTCAGCGAGCTCGACCCCCACTCCGCCTACCTCGACGCCGACGAGTTCGAGAGCCTGCGCGAGTCGACCCAGGGCGAGTTCGGCGGCATCGGCATCGAGGTGGGCATGGAGAACGGCCAGCTGACGGTGATCACCCCCATCGACGACACCCCCGCCTCCCGGGCCGGGCTCGAGGCCCGCGACCAGATCCTGCGTATCGACGAGACCCCCACCGAGGGGCTCTCGCTGCAGGAGGCGGTGGACCTGATGCGTGGCGACCCGGGCAGCGATATCACCCTGACCATCCTGCGCCAGGGCGAGAGCTCGCCCCGCGAGGTGAGCCTGACCCGCGAGAACATCCGCACCGAGAGCGTCAAGAGCGAGCTGCTCGCCCCCGGCTACGGCTACCTGCGCATCAGTCAGTTCCAGACCCGCACCGGCGACCAGGTGGCCGAGCATCTGCGCCGGCTCGCGCGCGACGGCGCCCTCGATGGCCTGGTGCTGGACCTGCGCAACAACCCCGGCGGCGTGCTGCAGGCGGCGGTGGCGGTGGCCGACGCCTTCCTCGACGAGGGGCTGATCGTCTACACCGAGGGGCGCCTGGCGGACACCGAGATGCGCTTCTCCGCCACCCCCGACACCCCGGCCCCCGAGGTGCCGCTGGTGGTGCTGATCAACGGCGGCAGCGCCTCGGCGGCGGAGATCGTCGCCGGCGCCCTGCAGGACCAGCGCCGCGGCGTGGTGATGGGCACCGAGAGCTTCGGCAAGGGCTCGGTCCAGCAGATCATGCCGCTGGGCAACGGCGAGGGGCTCAAGCTCACCACGGCGCTCTACTTCACCCCGGGCGGCCGCTCCATCCAGGCCCAGGGCATCGCCCCGGACGTGCAGGTGGTGCGTGGCCGCGTGGAGGTGACCGAGAACGGCCGCGGCGTGCGCGAGGCCGACCTGGAGGGCCACCTCGGCGCCCGCGGCGCCCCGCGGGAGAGCGCCGAGCAGAGCGAGCGGCTGCGCGAGGACTACCAGCTCAGCGAGGCCCTCAACCTGCTCAAGGCGCTCAACGTGGTGCGCCAGCGCGACGATTGAGCCACGCTTGCGGGGGCTTCAGCGGCAGCTGGCCGGCAGCCGCCCCCGCTCGCCGATCGCCTGGCGCATCAGCAGCCGCTTGAGCGGCACCAGCCGATCCACGCCGCCGAGCCCCAGGTTGCGGGCCAGCGCCAGCGCCGGGTGGCGTGCCCCGAACAGCAGGCGGAAGCCATCCATCAGCGCCAGCATGGCGGCGTTGTCGCCACGACGACGGCGCGCGTAGCGCGCCAGCACCCGCGCCTCCCCCGGGGAGACGCCCCGCCGCCGCGCTGCCAGCAGCTCCTCGGCCAGCACCGCGGCATCCATCAGCCCCAGGTTGACCCCCTGGCCCGCCAGGGGGTGGATGCCATGGGCCGCGTCCCCCACCAGGGCGAAGCCGGGCAGGGTGTAGCGCTCGGCGTGGCGCTGGGCGAGCGGGAAGCCCACCGCCTCGTCCAGCACCGTCACCGCCCCCAGGCGATGGTCGATGGCAGCGGCGAGCGCCTGCCCCAGCGCCTCGCGGGACAGGCCGGCCAGCCGCTCGGCCTCGGCGGGCGAGGTGGACCAGACGATGGAGCAGTGGTGCTGGTCACCCTCCACCGCCAGGGGCAGGAAGGCCAGCGGGCCGGTGGCCAGGAAGGCCTGGCGGGCCACCCCGCCATGGGGGCGCGCGACCCGCACGCTGGTCACCAGCCCCACATGGCCGGTGTCGTGCTCGTCGACGGCGATGCCTGCCAGCTCGCGCAGCGGCGAGCGGGCGCCGTCCGCGGCCACCACCAGGGGCGCGGCGAGCCGGCGACCGTCGTCGAGCACCACCTCGCGTTCGCTGCCTGCCCAGGCGAGCCCCTCGACGCGCGTCCCCAGGCAGAGACGCACCGCGGGCAGCGCCGCCAGGCGCCGCTCCAGGGCTGCCAGGGTGACGTCGTTCTCGACGATATGGCCCAGCGCCTCCACCCCGGCCTGGTCGGCGGTGAAGCCGACCTCGCCGCTGCCCTCGGCGTCCCACACCCGCATGCCGCCATAGGGGCTGACCCGCCGCGCGGCCATCCACTCCCAGGCGCCCAGCCGGGTCAGCAGGCGCCGGGAGACCGGCGTCAGGGCGCTGACCCGCCGCGCGGGCAGGCCGCGACCCACCGCCTCGGCGTCGAGCATGCCCGGCCGCGCATCCACCAGGGCCACCTCGACCCCGGCCTGGCCCAGCAGCGTCGCCAGCGCCGCCCCCACCATGCCGCCGCCGACGATGATCACCTCGTGATGCTCCGCCTCCTGGCTCGCGGCCTGGGGCTCGCCTGCCTCGCTCATGGTCTCGCTCCTTCTGGCAACCTGATTCGCGCCCCGGGCGGCGCTCACCGCTCCGGCCCTTGTCTCTCCAGCCTTCACCTCTGTGGCCCTCATCTCTTCCCACCTCACCGCTCGAGCCCCATGGCACGCCGCGCCAGGCCACGGCGCAAGGGGCCCGCCAGGTTGAGGCCCACCAGCCCCGCGGCCCGGGCATGGCCGAGCAGCTCGCTGTCGATGCCGAACAGCCGCACCAGGCCATCGCTGAAGTGGACCACCTGGCGACGGTCACCCTCGCGGCGCGCCTCGAAATCCTCGAGCAGCGCCGGGTCACCGGCGGGGCGTCCCTCGGCGAGCCCCGCCTCCAGCGCGGCGACCAGGTCCATCACCCCGCGCAGGGCCAGGTTGAAGCCCTGGCCTGCCACCGGATGCAGGGCGTGGGCGGCGTTGCCCAGCACCGCCAGCCCCGGCCGCGTCGTCTCGCGCGCCGTGACCAGGCTCAGCGGGTAGGCGTGGCGACTCCCCACCCGGCGGAAGCGCCCAGCGCGATCGCCGAAGGCGTCCTGGAGCTCGGCCAGGAAGTCGCCGTCGGCAAGCGCCAGCCGACGCCGCTCCTCGCCGGCGGCATGGGTCCACACCAGCTCCATGGCCTGCCCCTTGAGGGGCAGCAGGGCGATCGGCCCCTGGGCGGTGAAGCGCTCCCAGGCCACCCCCTGGTGCGGCCGGCTCGTCTCCACGCTGGCGATCAGCGCCACCTGCTCGTAGGGCCGGTTGTCGCTGGCGATCCCCAGGCGCTCCTTGAGCCCCGAGCGCCCGCCATCGGCCAGCACCGTCAGCCCTGCCTGCAGGCGGGCCCCGTCGGAGAGCGTGAGGCGATGGCCCCCCGCGGCCGGGGCGATCGCCTCGACGCTGGCAGGGCAGTGCCAGGCCAGCGGCAGCTCGGCGAGGCGTCGATGCAGCACGCGGCCCATCCAGGCGTTGGGCACCACATGGCCCAGGGCCTCGACCCCGAGCTCGTCGCTCTCCAGGCGGGTGGCGCCGAAGCGACCACGCTCGCTGACATGGATGCGACGGATGGCGGCGGCCTGCTCGACCATCGCTGCCCACAGTCCCAGGTCGGTGAAGTGGCGCGAGGTGCCCAGGGAGATGGCGCTGGCACGGGCGTCGAAGCTGGGCTGCCAGGGCGCGGCGGCCAGGTCGAGGAGGGGGGCCGCCTCGATCACCGCCACCGTCAGGCCATGGCGCTCGATCAGCGGCGCCAGGGCGCAGGCCAGGCTGGCGCCCACCAGCCCCCCGCCGACGATGGCGATGTCCACCGGCGTGGGCGGATCCTGTGTCGGCCGCTGCTGCGAAAGGGTTCCCGGATCCGGGTGCATGGCACTACCTCGGCGTGTTATCTCGTCACTGATTTCATAACGTACATTACATAATGTTTTTCATGTTGCCGAGTCTGACGGTCAACCTCCAGCCATCAGCGCCTCGATGGCAGCCACCGACTTGGGCACGCCGGCGGTCAGCACCTCGTGACCCTCGGCGGTGACCGCCACGTCGTCCTCGATGCGGATGCCGATGCCGCGAAAGGCCACGGGGATATCGTCGTCGTCGGGAACATAGAGCCCGGGCTCCACGGTCAGCACCATGCCCGGCACCAGCGGTCGGGGCTCGCCCTCGCGGCGGTAGCGACCCACGTCGTGCACGTCGAGGCCCAGCCAGTGGGAGGTGGAGTGCAGGTAGAAGCGCTTGTAGCTCTCGTCGTCGATACGCGCCTGCACCTCGCCGTCGAGAAGGCCCAGCCGGATCAGCCCCGCGGTGAGGCCGCGCACCACCTCGGCATGGATCGCCGCCAGGGTGGTGCCGGGGCGCACCGCGTCCACCGCGCGCTCCTGGACACCCAGCACCACCTCGTAGAGCGCGCGCTGAGCCTCACCGAAGCGGCCGTTAACCGGGAAGGTGCGGGTGATGTCACCGGCGTAGAGGTCGAACTCGGCGCCGGCGTCAATCAGCACCAGGTCGCCGTCCTCGAGGGGGGCGCGATTCTCGATGTAGTGCAGCACACCGGCATTGGCGCCGCCACCGACGATGCTGGCGTAGGCCGGCCCGCTGCCGCCGTGCCAGCGGAACTCGTGCTCCAGCTCCGCCTGCAGCTGCCACTCGGTAAGTCCCGGCCGCGCCACGCGCATGGCGCGGCGATGGGCGCGGGCCGAGATCTCGGCGGCATGGCGCAGCAGCGCCAGCTCCGCCTCGCTCTTGATCAGCCGGGCCTCGTGGAGCAGCGGCGCCACGTCGGCCAGCGCCTCGGGGGGCCGCGCCCCGTGGCGCACCCGGGCGGCGAGGTCGCCGCGCACCTCCTCGGCCAGCGCCATGGCCTCGGCGCCGTCCAGCGGCAGGTAGAGGGTGCGCCGGCCATCGAGCAGCGCCGCGAGCGCCTCGTCGCGCTCGGCGTTCTCGAAGGCCTGGTCGACGCCGTGCTCGCGCACCGCACCGTCGGCGCCGAGGCGGATGCCGGTCCACGCCTCCAGGGTCGGGTCGCGATCCTGGCAGAACAGCACGCTCTCGCCCTCCGCGCGTCCCGGCAGCAGCAGCAGCAGGGCGTCAGGCTCGGGGAAGCCGGTGAGGTAGTGGAAGTCGCTGTCCTGGCGGAAGGGGAACTCGCTGTCGCGGGAACGGGTGACCAGGGAGGCGCCGGGCAGCAGCACGGCGGCATCCTCGGGCAGGGCGGCCATCAGCGCCTCGCGGCGGCGACGGTACTCGGCGTTGGCGATGGGGGCGGGGCGGGGCAGGGCCTCGGGCAGCATGGGGACTCCTTGTCGGGGGAGAGGGGGGTTCAGTGACGGGTCGGGGCTTCGGCATCCTCGACCTGGGGCTGGCCGGGATGCTGCTCGGTGTAGAGCAGCATGGCGGCCATGCGGGCATGCTCGGCCAGGGCGAAGAGGTCGTTCTCGTTGTCGGCGCTCTCCTCGAGGTCGGCGGGCATGGTAGCGATGCCCTCGAGATCCTCCAGCGCCTCGCGCAGCGCGGAGGACCAGCGCTCCCGGGGCGCCTCGCCGGCGTCGTGGAGCACCTCCAGGAAGCCCTGGGTCCACTCGGCGAGGCCCCGGGCGCGTTCGGCCAGGGAGAAGAGCTCGTCGGGGAGCAGCGGCTCGTAGCCGAGCTCGCTGCCCGAGAGCGCCTCGAGGGTCTGGCGGCGCCAGGCCAGCAGGCGCTCCGCGGCGGCCTCGTCGCGCGGCTGCTCGACGCCCAGCGCCAGGCACACCTCCTCCAGCCAGGCGGCGGGGTCGATGTCGTGCAGGGCGAGCCGGGCGCAGAGTCGGCCGTCCAGGAAGGCCGGCGACTGCATGCTGCCGTGGAGCAGGAAAAGGTCGGCGATGGTGGAGAAGTCCTGGCGTTCATCGATCAGGGACATGGGGGCTCCGTGACGGGACGTTGGATGGGGAGGGCGTGGCGCGTTGACCGCCGAAGAAGGCCTCTCTTATAGTGGCGAGTCATGCGATATTGACTGGATGTTAACGCATCGGCCCCTAGGGACGCGCGGCTCGCGTGACCGGCGGGTCGAGCCGGAGCCCCCCATGAGCGACGCCACACGGCCGACCGCCGAGATCACCCTGCTGGGACGCAGCTACGTCATCGCCTGCGCGCCCGGGGAAGAACCCAAGCTGGAGCGCGCGGCGCGCTACCTGGACCGCGCCATGACCGGCATCCACGCCCAGAACAGCCTGCTGGGCAGCGAGCGCATCGCCGTCATGGCGGCCCTCAACATCACCCACGAGCTCCTGGAGACGCTGGAGCAGCAGCGCGATAGCGAACGCAGCCTCGACGCCCTGAGCGAACGCCTGGAGCGCGCCCTGGCCGACGCTCCCGGCGGCGAGCCCTCGGCGTGAATCCATTGGCCGCCCTCGGCGGGCTCTGGTACGATGAAGACGTTCCCTGGGGTGTTTGCCAGTCGTTATCGTCCCTCGAGCCTATGCGCAGTACCCAGGGGGCCATATGCTAGCCGGACCCGTGTGCATGTCCGTGCGTCGGAAAGCCTGACGGTTCGGCTGCGGCCACCCACCTTGAACCACTGGGTTCAAGGGCCAGAACGACAGCGGCACTCTGGGGAACCCCGTCCACATGAGCCACCTCATGACGACACCTGCCGCCCCCCTCGACCTCGATACCTTCGACGGTTCGCGTCGCGAGCTGCGCCGCGAACTGCGCCGCCGCCGCCGAGCCCTGACACCCGAACAGCGCCGGCTGGCCAGCCAACGCCTGTGCCGCCGACTGCGCCGCCTGCCCGAGGTGCAGCGGGCCCGCCGCGTCGCCCTCTACCTGCCCAACGACGGCGAGATCGACCCCACGCCGCTGATCGGCTGGCTGCGCCGCCGCGGGGCGCGCGTTCACCTGCCGGTGCTCAAGCCGCTCTCCCGCAACCGGCTGTGGTTCGTCCACTACCATGCCGGGACCCCCATGGTGCGCAACCGCTTCGGCATCCCCGAGCCCGAGACCCGTCATGGCGCCCATCGCGCCAGGCGCCTGCCGGCCTGGGCACTGGACCTGATCCTGTTGCCGCTGGTGGGCTTCGACGCCCGGGGCCAGCGCATGGGCATGGGTGGCGGCTTCTACGACCGCTCCCTGGCCTTCACCCGCCGCCCGGGGCCGCGCCCGCGGCTGATCGGCCTGGCGCACGACTGCCAGCAGGTGAGCGAGCTACCGGTGGAACCCTGGGACGTGCCCCTGGACGCCATCGCCAGCGATGCCCGCGTGATACGCCCCTGAGACGGGATAGCCCTGAACGAAGCGGGCCGATGCCTCTCGGCATCGGCCCGCTCGTGTTGGGGAATTGCAGGAGAAATGCCCCCGTTGCCCGCCGCGTTCGGCGGTGCAGCAGGGCCTTGCGCAGCTCAGTGGCCGACGAGGGCCTGGGCGTAGCCGGTCGCCACGACGCCAACACCGAACAGCAGCACCAGGGCCATGACCACATCGGGCTTGCGCTTCATCTTCGACTCCACAGGAATTCAACGACGGCGCGACTATAGAGCCATTGGCTCCCGCCTGGCAACCGCTCCCCCTCAACGCTTACCTTCCGTTACAGCCGGGTGGCGAGGCGTGCGGCGCGAGTCAGCGCTTACCCGCGCCTCGCGAGGAGCGCTCAGGCCATGAACAGCCGGTAGGCGGCGTTGTCAGTCTCCTTCCAGTAGCGATAGCCGATGGCATCGAAGTGCTCCTCGACATGGAAGCGGTCGCCGTTGGGGATCTGCATGCCCACCAGCACGCGGCCGTAGGCGGCACCGTGGTTGCGGTAGTGGAACAGCGAGATGTTCCAGTCCTGTGGCAGGTGGGTCAGGAAGTTCATCAGGGCACCGGGGCGCTCCGGGAACTCGAAGCGGTAGACCTCCTCCTCGAAGTGCTCGCGGGGACGGCCGCCGCCGAGATGGCGGATATGCAGCTTGGCCAGCTCGTTGTCGGTGAGGTCCTCCACCGGATAGCCCGCCTCGCGCAGCCGGTCGAGGACCGCCTGGCGATCCTCGCCGCCGGGCTTGACCTGCACCCCGACGAAGATATGGGCGTTGTCGGAATCGGCGTAGCGGTAGTTGAACTCGGTGACCATGCGCTTGCCGATGGTGCGGCAGAACTTCTTGAAGCTGCCGGGCCGCTCGGGGATGGTCACGGCGAGGATCGCCTCGCGCTGCTCGCCGAGCTCGGTGCGCTCGGCGATATGCTGCAGGCGGTCGAAGTTGGTGTTGGCCCCGGAGTTGATGCACAGCAGGGTCTGCCCCTGGGCGCCGGTCTGCTGGATGTACTTCTTGAGCCCGGCCAGGGAGAGCGCCCCGGAGGTCTCGGAGACCGCCCGGGTATCCTCGAAGATGTCCTTCACCGCCGCGCACATCTCGTCGGTGTTGACGGTGATGACGTCGTCCACCAGGTCCCGGGCAATGTCGAAGGGCACCTTGCCCACCTGGGCCACGGCGACCCCCTCGGCGAACACCCCCACCTGGCCGAGGGTGACCCGCTTGCCCGCCTCACGCGCCGCCTTGAAGCAGGCGCTGTCCTCGCTCTCCACGCCGATCACCTTGATCTCGGGACGCAGGTACTTGACGTAGGCCGCCACGCCGGCGATCAGGCCCCCGCCGCCCACCGGCACGAAGATGGCGTCCAGGGGCCCTCCGTGCTGGCGCAGGATCTCCACGGCGATGGTGCCCTGGCCGGCCACCACGTCGATGTCGTCGAAGGGCGGGATGTAGGTGTAGCCGTGCTCCTCGATCAGGGTCTGGGCATGCTCCGCGGCCTCGCCGAAGGCATCGCCCTTGAGCACCACCTTCGCGCCGCGGGCACGCACCGCCTGGACCTTGATCTCGGGGGTGATGCGCGGCATCACGATCACCGCCTTGACCCCCATCTGCTTCGCCGCCATGGCCAGCCCCTGGGCATGGTTGCCGGCGGAGGCGGCGATCACGCCCTTGGCCTTCTGGGCCTCGCTGAGCTGGGCCATCTTGTTGTAGGCGCCGCGGATCTTGAAGGAGTAGACCGGCTGCAGGTCCTCGCGCTTGATCAGGATGGTGTTATCGAAGCGCCGGGAGAGGAAGGGGGCCGGTGAGATCGGCGTTTCCCGGGCGGCTTCGTAGACCCGGGCCTGGAGAATCTTCTTGACGGTAGCTTCGAGCATCCTGATATCCCAGAGGCGTGACGCGAGAGAACGCAGCGCGAATGCTGCGGTGCGAGGCAACCCCTATTGGTAGCATCCCGGCCAGTCTCGCGTCCAGCCGCTGCCATCGGCAGACGGGCCCGGCTGGCCTATAATGGCGCCCCATCCGCATCCCCTCACGCCACCCAAGGAGAGCGCCCCATGACCCAGGCCGCCCTGTCCCAGGATCAACTGAAGGACGCGGTCGCCGCGGCCGCCATCGACGAGGTTCGCCCCCACCTGCACCGTGACACCGTGATCGGCATCGGCACCGGCTCCACCGCCAACCGCTTCATCGACCGCCTGGCCGAGCTGCGCCACGACTTCGCCGGCGCGGTGGCCAGCTCCGAGGCCAGCGCCGAGCGGCTGCGCGGCCACGGCATCGAGGTGTTCGAGCTCAACAGCGTCGGCACGGTGCCGGTCTATGTCGACGGTGCCGACGAAGTGAACGCTCACCTGCACATGATCAAGGGCGGCGGCGCGGCCCTGACCCGGGAGAAGATCGTCGCCGCCTGCGCGGAGCGGTTCATCTGCATCGCCGACGGCTCAAAGAAGGTCGAGCGCCTGGGCGCCTTCCCGCTGCCGGTGGAGGTGATCCCCATGGCGCGCTCCTACGTGGCCCGGGAGCTGGTCAAGCTGGGCGCCGACCCGGTCTATCGCGAGGGGGTGGTCACCGACAACGGCAACCAAATCATCGACTGCTTCGACTTCATGATCGACGACCCGGTGGCCATGGAGGCCCGCCTCAACGCCATCGTCGGCGTGGTCACCAACGGCCTGTTCGCTGCCCGAGGCGCCGACGTGCTGCTGCTGGGGACCGCCAGCGGCGTGGAGCGCCTGACGCCCGCCTGACCTTCGCCCGGGCGCGCGCCGGCGAAGTGAACACTCACTTCGCCGGTAGCAGCCTTTCCAGGCCGGCCAGGGTCGTCGCCAGGGCACCGCGGTTGGCCATCACCACGCCGCGCCCCGCCTCGCCGAGCCGACGCCGCTCGGCGGGATCCGCGAACAGCCCGGCGAGGGCCTCGGCCAGGGCCGCCTCGTCGGCCACCTCCACCAGGGCGTCGGCGCCGCGCAGTGCCTCGGCCACATCGGCGAAGTTGGCAAGCGCGGGCCCGGTGAGCACCGGTACCCCCAGGGCGGCGGGCTCCAGCAGGTTGTGGCCCCCCACCGGCACCAGGCTGCCGCCGACGAAGGCGAGGTCCGCCGCGCCGTAGAGCGCCGCCAGCTCGCCCATGGTGTCGCCCAGGTAGACCGCCGTCGCGGCCTCAGGCCACTCGCCGCGGGAGCGACGCGCCGCCGGCATTCCCGCCTGCTCGCAAAGCATCGCGACCGCATCGAAGCGCTGGGGGTGGCGCGGCACCAGCACCAGCAGCGCCTCCGGAAGGCGCTCGCGCAACCGCCGGTGCGCGGTGAGCAGCCGCGCCTCCTCGCCCTCGTGGGTGGAGCCCGCCACCCATACCGGGCGGCGCCCGAGCCAGGTGCGCAAGCGCTCGCTTACGCCTTGAGTCACGTCATCCAGGGCGATATCGAACTTGAGCGAGCCCACCACGCTGGTGCGCCGCGACGGCATGCCAAGCGTAGCGAAGCGCGCGGCGTCCTCCTCGGACTTGGCGGCCAGCCAGTCGACACAGGCCAGGGCCTCGCGCAGCAGCGGCCGCAGGCGACGGTAGCCGCGCAGGGCGCGCGGCGAGAGGCGGCCGTTGACCACGGCCACCGGCACGCCGCGACGCTGGCAGGCATGGAGCAGGTTGGGCCACAGCTCGGTCTCGAAGAAGAGCGCCAGTTCCGGGCGCAGGCGTTCGACGAAGCGCGCCGCGGCACGCGGGAAGTCCAGGGGCAGGAAGCGATGGACCAGCCGGCCGTCGTCGCGCCCCTCGGCCAGGGCGCGAACCCGCTCGGCGCCGGTGGCGGTCATGGTGGTGACGGTGAGTGAGTGGCCGGGATAGCGCTCCAGCAACGCCTCGATCAGGGGGCGGGCCGCCTGCACCTCGCCCACCGAGGCGCAGTGCAGCCACAGCATGGGGGTCTCGGGAGGGGTCTCGGGGATCCGGCCCAGGCGCAGCGGCCTGGGGTCGGTGAGTCCATGCTCACGGCGCAGGCGCCGCCAGGCCAGGGGCGCCGCCAGGTGCAGCAGCCCCGAGTAGGCGAGCCGGGGCCAGCCCATCAGCTCTCGCGGTCGAGGATGGTGGAGATCATCGCCGTGGTGGAGACGCCGTCCTCGAAGCCCAGCACCCGGACCTCGCCGCCGGCCTCACGCACCGCCGCCCCGCCGGCGATCTGCTCGGGCCGGTAGTCGCCACCCTTGACCAGCACGTCGGGCAGCACCGCCTCGATCAGCCGCTGGGGGGTGTCCTCCGTGAACGGCACCACCCAGTCCACCGCGCCGAGACCAGCGAGCACCTGCATGCGCCGCGCCAGGGGGTTGATGGGGCGCTTGGGGCCCTTGAGCCGCGCGATGGAGGCATCGTCGTTGACCGCCACCACCAGCCGGTCGCCCAGCTTGCGGGCCTGCTCCAGGTAGGCCACGTGGCCGGCGTGGAGGATGTCGAAGCAGCCATTGGTCATCACCACCCGCTCGCCGCGCGCCTGGGCGGCGCGCACCGCCTCGATCAGCGCCGACTCCTCGATCGCCCCGAACTCGGCCAGCTTGTCGCCGTGCAGGGCGGTGTAGAGCTCGGCGATGGAGAGGGTGGCGGTGCCCGGCTTGGCCACCACCAGGCCGGCGGCCAGGTTGGCCAGGGTCATCGCCTCGGGGAAGCCGTGGCCGGCGGCCAGCGCCAGGCCCAGCACCCCGATCACGGTGTCGCCGGCGCCGGTGACGTCATAGACCTCCCGCGCCCGGGTCGGCAGGTGCAGCGGCTCGTGCCCCTCGCGGATCAGGGTCATGCCCTTCTCGCTGCGGGTGATCAGCAGCGCCTCCAGCTCGAGCTCGGCGCGCAGCGCCTCACCGCGGCGGGCCAGCTCGGCGTCGTCGCGGCAGTGGCCCACCACCGCCTCGAACTCGGTGAGGTTGGGTGTGATCACGCTGGCACCACGGTAGCGGGAGAAGTCGCTGCCCTTGGGGTCCACCAGCACCCGCTTGCCACTGGCACGCACCAGGCGGATCAGCTCCTCGACCCGGTTCAGGGTGCCCTTGCCGTAGTCGGAGAGGATCACCAGGTCGCTCTCGGGCAGCGCCGCCTCCACCCGCGCCAGGAGCCCCGAGGTGTCCGCCTCGCCGAGCCCCTCCTCGAAGTCGAGGCGGATCAGCTGCTGGTTGCGGCTCATCACCCGCAGCTTGGTGATCGTCGGCACGCCAGGGCTACGATGGAAGTGAGTGCTCACTCCGGCGTCCTCCAGGCGGCTCACCAGACGGTCGGCGTTGTCGTCGTCGCCCACCAGGCCAGACAGCGCCGCCCGGGCGCCCAGCGAGCAGATGTTGAGCGCCACGTTGGCCGCGCCACCGGGGCGGTCCTCGCTCTCCTCCACCCGGACCACCGGCACCGGCGCCTCCGGGGAGATCCGCGAGGTGCCGCCGTGCCAGTAGCGGTCGAGCATGACGTCGCCCACCACCAGCAGGCGGGAGCGCTCCAGGGCGGTCAGGTCGAGTCTCATGGTCGTCAGGCGTCCTTGTCAGGAGGAGGGGCGGCGGCGTGCTGCAGCACCGCCTCGAGGCGCTCGATCACGTCGTCGGCGTGGATCAGCGACATGGCATCGGGATGGCGGACTCGCTGGCCCCAGGGAATCGTCTCGGGGTCCTTGTGCAGGTAGGTGCGCACCGCCTCGGGATAGCGGTTGACCACGAACTCGCGCCAACGGTACGGGGCGGCGCGGTCCGGGTTAGTGGTGGCATAGAGCCCCACGGTGGGGGTGTTCAGGGCGTTGGCCATGTGTACCGGGCCGGAATCCGGGGCGATGACCGCGCGCGCCGCGTCGATCAGCGCCAGCAGGCCCTTGAGCGAGGTGGCGCCGATGGCGTCGATCACCGCCTCATCCGGGCAGAGGGCCTGGATACGCGCCCCCATCTCCCGTTCCTGGGTGCTACCGCCGCCGGTCAGCACCGTCTTCAGCCCGTGCTGCTCCCAGGCGTGCTGCACCACCGCGGCATACCCCTCGGCGGACCAGTTGCGGAAGTTGCGCAGGCGCGGATTGGCACAGGGGCTCATCAGCAGGTAGGGAGCCTCTTGGGTAAGGGCCCGGGCCTCCTCCCAAGCAGCGGCCGGGATCGGCAGGTCCCAGGCCAGCGAGAGATCCTCGACACCCAGCAGGCGGGCGAAGTCGAGGAAGGACTCCAGCACATGGGCGCGCGGGTGGGGAGCGAGCTGGCGGTGGGTGAACCAGTGCTGGGCATCCTTGGCTCGTGCCTTGTCATAGCCCACCCGTACGTCGGCCTTGAGCCCCAGGGAGAGCACGCTGGCCCGCAGCGCCTGCTGCATGTGCAGCAGCACGTCGAAGCGGGTGTCGCCCAGCTCTCGCCACAGCGCCCGCATGCCGGCCAGGCCGCTGGCCTTGTCGTAGACCACCAGCTCGACCCCGGAGAGGCCCGCCAGTAGACTGTGCTCGGCCTTGCCGACGATCCAGGTGATGCGCGCCTCGGGCCACTGGCGCTGCAGGGCACGCACCGTCGGCACCAGGTTACACACATCGCCCAGGGCGGAGAGGCGCAGCACGCCGATATGGCGTGGTTGGGCGGGCAGAGGATGCTTCATGCGCTTGGCAACATTGAGAGCGGGAAAGGGCCACATTCTATATGATGCGGACAGTTTATGTGACGCCGGCGCGGCGCCACAAATCGGCCCGTCTCTCCTCGACCCCGCCTGGTGGCAAGCCCGTGGTCGCGTCACTGGCGAGGCCCCGGGGCGAGGCGCCAGCCTCTTCCTGAATGCCGGCAACGGCGAGGAGTGGGTGCTGCGCCCCTACCGCCGTGGCGGCCTGGTGGCGAGGCTCAGCGAGCGCCGCTACCTGTGGACGGGCCTCGAGCGCACCCGCGCCTTCCGCGAGCTGCGCCTCACCGCCGAGCTGCTGGATCAGGGGCTGCCGGTGCCCCGCCCGGTGGCCGCCGGCGTCACCCGCCACGGCCTGACCTACGAGGCCACCCTGATCACCGTGCGCCTGCCCGGCGCCCGCGCCCTGGCCAGCCTGCTGAAGAACGGCCAGGCCGACGACGCCCTGCTGCAACGCGTCGGCGCCACCATTCGGCGCTTCCACGACGCCGGCCTCGATCATGTCGACCTCAACGTCCGCAACCTGCTGGTGGATGACGGCGGCAAGGTGTGGCTGATCGACCTGGACCGCTGCCGCCTGCGCCCCCACGGCGCCTGGAAGGCCCGTAACCTGGAGCGGCTCGGGCGGTCGCTGGAGAAGTTCGGGGCAGCGGAGGCCATGGAAGCGATTCAGTTGGGCTACACGCTTGGCTAAGTGCCTGTGCCCATCAAGGGGCGAAGCGTCATAAGTTAGTGGTGTCTCCCCAGCAGAAACATGAGGTTATCGTGAAAAAGAACCTTATCGTCGCTACCAGCCGCCTGATCAAGCTGATGGCCAACATTACCAAGATACTCAGCTATCCCTTCCACTGGGTGCTTCCCAACAAGCGCTTCACTCTGCCGGGACGCTCGGCACCACTGCTGAGGGCCAGCAACCCGAGTCGCATTCCACGCATTATCTGGCAGACCAACTTCACCAATCGCGTAACACTGCCAGTTTACCTGAACTACCTGTTCAACCGGCTAATGGCGCCACGCTTCGAGTATCGTTTCATGATCACCGAGGCTCGCCGGGAATTCATCGCCGAGCATTATCCTGACATACTGCCACACTACGAGCGGCTACAGATTGGTGCAGCACAGGCCGACCTGTGGCGACTGCTGATACTGCACAAGTTTGGGGGCGTCTACCTGGATATCGATGCACACCAGATCTGGCCGCTCTCTATGGTGTTGGGCAAAGAGAACGAGGAGCTCTACGTCACCACTCGCCGCGGGGAACTGAGCAACTATTTCATCGCCAGCAGGCCTGACAACCCCAAGCTGAAGACTCTGATCGACCAAGTTGTTGAAAATATCACAAGCGACATGATTGACGGAGTATTCAATACTACGGGACCGGGTGTTTTCAACCAGACTCTCAACAGGGAAGAGATACCTACGGTCTCCTACCGCCATGCAATTCATCAGGGAAGCTTTACCAATGAGCACTTCCAGTACATAGACAAGCCGGAAGGCAAGTGGACAAAGCAGCAGCACAAAGTAGCCGTGGTAGGTGCAGCACCCTCAACCGAGGCTGACAACAAAGAACGCTAATCAGACTCAAGGAACTGGCTGACCACTCTCTCCGGTTGAAGTCATCGAGCCACTCTTCCTTGACTGATGGCTTCTCTCCCCTGATTCCGTGAAGCCAGCGCCGACACTTCCCCTATCACCGCCAGCGAGCATTTTCTGACCGCCGATTCCGTCTCAACCGCTGAACGCATACCGGGGAGGACCAACCATGGCGACGCTGACCGACGAGAGCAGCCCATTTTGACAGGCATTTCTACCCGCCGGACACGCTGATACTGGCTGCCGATGACCGTCAGCTCTCTGCGTGGTGCCTTTGTCCGACAGACGATCAGCATGGCGTGCCTCGGGGATAGCGCAGGCGGCTTCGCAAGGTGTTCAACACCGTCATGCGTCCGATGTCCTGCCCGAAGTCGAGGATGATCTGCCGCGCCTTTTGAACCACGAGCGCCGCACGATGCAC
>NZ_AXCA01000219.1:0-12642 GCF_000475415.1 Halomonas sp. PBN3
GGGCATCGTGCAGGGCACCTATGAGACCTTCGTCGAGGCGGGTCGCCAGCACTACGACGGCGAGCTCAAGGGACGCTGGATCCTGACTGCAGGCCTCGGTGGCATGGGCGGTGCCCAGCCGCTGGCCGCCACCCTGGCCGGTGCCTGCTCACTCAACATCGAATGCCAGCAGTCGAGCCTCGATTTCCGCCTGCGCACTCGCTACCTCGACGAGCAGGCCGAGGACCTGAATGACGCACTCAAACGTATCGAGCGCTACACCGCCGAGGGCAAGGCGATCTCCATCGGCCTGTGCGCCAACGCGGCCGACGTGCTGCCCGAGCTGGTCAAGCGTGGCGTCAAGCCGGACATGGTCACCGACCAGACCAGCGCCCATGACCCCCTGCATGGCTATCTGCCCCAGGGCTGGACCTGGGAGGAGTATGTGGCGCGTGGCAAGTCACAGCCCGAGGCCACCGTCAAGGCCGCCAAGCAGTCCATGGCGGTGCATGTTCAGGCGATGCTCGACTTCCAGAAGATGGGCGTGCCCACCTTCGACTATGGCAACAACATCCGCCAGATGGCGATGGAAGAGGGCGTCGAGAATGCCTTCGACTTCCCGGGCTTCGTGCCGGCCTACATCCGCCCGCTGTTCTGCCAGGGCATCGGCCCGTTCCGCTGGGCGGCGCTCTCCGGTGACCCCGAGGACATCTACAAGACCGACCAGAAGGTCAAGGAACTGATCCCCGACGACCCGCACCTGCACAACTGGCTTGACATGGCACGCGAGCGCATCAGCTTCCAGGGCCTGCCGGCGCGCATCTGCTGGGTCGGCCTCAAGGACCGTGCCCGCCTGGGTCAGGCCTTCAACGAGATGGTCAAGAACGGTGAGCTCAAGGCCCCGGTTGTGATCGGGCGCGATCACCTGGACTCCGGCTCGGTGGCTAGCCCCAACCGCGAGACCGAAGCGATGCAGGACGGCTCCGATGCCGTGTCCGACTGGCCGCTGCTCAACGCCCTGCTCAACACCGCCGGTGGCGCTACCTGGGTGTCGCTGCACCATGGCGGCGGCGTAGGCATGGGCTACTCCCAGCACTCCGGCGTGGTGATCGTCTGCGACGGCACCGATGATGCCCATGCTCGCGTGGGCCGGGTGCTGCGCAACGACCCGGGTACCGGTGTCATGCGTCACGCCGATGCCGGCTACGAGATTGCCAAGAACTGTGCCCGTGAAAACGGCCTCGACCTGCCGATGCTGGACAACTAACAGGAGACTTCACTATGCCCCATCTAGAGATTCAGCCCGGCAAGATGACCCTGGCGCAGGCGCGCCAGGTCTTTCAGGAGCACGTCAGCGTCAGCCTGCCCGCCAGCGCCGATGCCGATATCGGCAAGTCGGTCGATTGTGTCAACCGAGTTATCGCCGAGAACCGCACTGTCTATGGCATCAACACCGGCTTCGGGCTGTTGGCCCAGACCCGTATCGCCAATGAGGACCTCGAGGCACTGCAGCGGTCTCTGGTGCTCTCTCACGCCACTGGTGTCGGCGCAGCCCTGGATGACAACCTCGTGCGGCTGATCATGGTGCTCAAGGTCAACAGCTTGGCGCGCGGCTTCTCCGGCATCCGCCGTGAGGTGCTCGATGCCTTGATCGCACTGATCAATGCCGAGGTCTACCCGCATATCCCGGTCAAGGGCTCCGTCGGAGCGTCAGGGGATCTCGCTCCCTTGGCTCATATGAGTGTGGTGCTGCTGGGTGAGGGCAAGGCCCGGTATCGGGGCGAGTGGGTGCCGGCTCGCCAAGCCTTGGAGATCGCTGGTCTCGCACCAATGGAGCTGGCTCCCAAGGAGGGCCTGGCTCTGCTCAATGGTACTCAGGTCTCGACGGCCTACGCTCTGCGTGGCCTGTTTGATGCCGAGGACCTGTTCGCTGCCGCCACGGTATGTGGGTCTTTGACCGTAGAAGCTACCCTGGGCTCCCGCTCGCCCTTCGACGCCCGGGTTCATGAAGTGCGCGGCCAGCGCGGCCAGATCGATGCTGCTGCAGCCTATCGCCATCTGCTGGGGGAGGGCAGTGCCATCGGCGACTCCCATGCCGACTGTGACAAGGTGCAGGATCCTTACTCGCTGCGTTGTCAGCCCCAGGTAATGGGAGCCGCGTTGACTCAGATTCGACAGGCGGCCGAGGTGCTGGGGGTGGAGGTTAATGCGGTCTCGGATAACCCGCTGGTGTTTGCCGATGACGACGACATCATCTCCGGTGGAAACTTCCACGCCGAGCCGGTCGCCATGGCGGCCGACAATCTGGCGCTGGCGATCGCTGAGATCGGCTCGCTGGCCGAGCGTCGCATCTCGCTGATGATGGACAAGCACATGTCCCAGCTGCCGCCTTTCCTGGTGGAGAATGGTGGGGTCAATTCGGGCTTCATGATCGCTCAGGTTACCGCGGCAGCGCTTGCCAGCGAGAACAAGGCCCTGGCGCATCCACATAGCGTCGACAGCCTGCCCACCTCAGCGAACCAGGAGGATCATGTCTCCATGGCCCCGGCCGCCGGAAAGCGCCTATGGGAGATGGCTGACAACGTACGCGGCATTCTGGCCATCGAGTGGCTGGGTGCTTGCCAAGGTCTCGACATGCGCCACGGGCTGAAGAGTACCGAGACGCTGGAGCAGGCCAGGCAACTGCTTCGCGAGCGAGTCAGTCACTACGAGCAGGACCGCTTCTTCGCGCCGGATATCGAAGCCGCCAGTGAGCTGCTCGCCGCCCGAACCCTGAGCCCCTTGGCTCGCCCCGGCACGCTGCCCAGCCAGCGCTGATACGCCTGGTGCCTCTCCACGGCGACGGGTCGTGGAGAGGTCATCGCATTCAACTTCCAATGACAAAGTAGGCTTTACATGAATGCTATCGTCCTGGCCATCCTGGTGATGGTTGGCTTGAGTCTTGCCCGCGTTTCCGTGGTCTTTGCCCTGATCGTCGCCACTCTGGTCGGGGGCCTCTATGCCGGCATGCCGATCAAGGAAATTCTTGATGCCTTCAACGATGGGCTAGGCAATGGCGCGACCGTGGCGCTTGCCTATGCCGTGCTGGGCGCCTTTGCCGTGGCCCTGTCGCGTTCGGGTATCACCGAGGTGATGGCAAATCGTGCCATTCGCCGCTTTCATGTCGACGAGTCGGGCAGCAGTCGTCGCATGGTGACCTACACACTGCTGGCCGCACTGCTGGCCGCGGCGGTCAGCTCCCAGAACCTGATCCCGGTGCACATCGCCTTCATCCCGGTACTCGTGCCGCCGCTGCTCAAGTTGATGAACCATCTTCAGCTTGATCGTCGCCTGGTCGCTTGTGTGATCACCTTTGGCATCACTGCACCCTACATGTTGTTGCCTGTGGGGTTTGGTGCCATCTTCCTCAACGACATCCTGCTGACCAATCTCAATGAGAGCGGCGCCGAGCTGGGGCTTGAAGTGACGCGCCAGATGGTGCCCATGGCCATGGTGATTCCCATCGGGGGAATGGCGCTGGGTCTGGCCGTGGCAGTGCTGATCAGCTACCGGAAAGGGCGTCGCTATGAAGACCGTGACCTGGCGCACGGTGACGAGACTCCTGCCGAGGCGGCCCAACATCTGAAAGGTTGGCAGAAGGCCGTGCTCGCCATTGCGTTGGTCGGTACGGTAGCGGCGCAGCTTTATACCGGCTCGATGGTGCTGGGCGGGATTTTCGGTTTCGCCGTATTGTCGTTGAGTGGCGTCTTTCGCTGGCATGAGCAGGACGGGATTTTCACCGAGGGCATGCGCATGATGGCCTTGGTCGGTTTCATCATGATCACCGCAGCAGGCTTCGCCAGCGTGATGCAAGCCAGTGGTGAGGTAGAAGGGCTGGTGACCAGCTCCGCCGAGATGATCGGCGACAACAAGGGACTCGCTGCGCTGATCATGTTGCTGGTCGGCCTGTTCATCACCATGGGTATCGGGTCCTCCTTCTCGACGATTCCGATCATCGCCTCTCTCTACGTCCCACTGGCGCTCAACTTCGGCTTCTCGCCGCTGGCTACCGTGGCCCTGGTGGGTACCGCTGCCGCGCTGGGCGATGCCGGCTCGCCAGCCTCGGATTCGACACTCGGGCCTACCGCTGGTCTGAATGCAGACGGCCAGCACGATCACATCTGGGACAGCGTGGTGCCGACCTTTCTGCACTACAATATTCCGTTGGTGATCTTCGGTTGGGTGGCTGCCATGGTTTTGTGAGTTGGCCAACGATTCTCACCAGTAGCGCTATAAACAGCCCTAACTTTCGATCCAGTTAGGGCTTGAAGTGGTCCCCGAAATTCGGACCAGGCGCTAAGCTCTGATCAGACCGACCAGGAGACCCTGATCATGAGCAAGAAACGTCGGCAGTACAGCAACGAGTTCAAGGCCAAGGTGGCCTTGGCTGCGCTGAAGGGCGACGAGACCACCTCGGCGCTGGCAGCTCGCTTCGAGCTACATCCCTCCATGGTGAGCCAGTGGAAGCGTGAACTGCTGGACAACGCCGCTGGCATCTTCGAGGGCAGCAGCGGCAAGGCCGCCCAGAAGAGCCAGGAGGAGATCGATACTCTGTACCGTGAGATCGGTAAGTTGACGGTGGAACGCGATTTTTTATCACGCAGGCTCGATCGTTGAGCCGGGCCCAGCGCCTGGCCATGATCGAGCCGCCATCTTCCGCAACCCCGAGCCTGAGACGGCAGTGTCAGCTGCTGGGCATCAGCCGTTCCTCGCTGTACTACCAGCAGCGCGAGTGGCTGGCCGAGGATCTGGTGCTGATGCGCCTGATCGATGAGCAGCATCTGCTGACGCCGGTCTACGGATCCCGCCGGATGACCGTCCACCTCAACCGGCTGGGGCACCGGGTCAACCGCAAGCGGGTCCGCCGCCTGATGCGTCAGATGGGGCTCCAGGCCATCTACCCGCGACCACGGACCAGCCTGCCGGGCAAGGGCCACCGGATCTACCCCTACCGGCTGCGCGGCCTGACGATCGACCGGCCGAACCAGGTGTGGGCGACCGACATCAGCTACATTCCGCTGGCACGCGGGTTCATGTACCTGATGGTGGTGATGGACTGGTATAGCCGCCGTGTCCTGTCGTGGCGGGTCTCCAACACTCTGGACACGGACTTCTGTGTGGATGCGCTGGAGGAGGCACTGGCCCGTCACGGAGCGCCCGAGATCTTCAATACGGATCAGGGGTGCCAGTTCACCAGCCAGGCCTTCACCGGCGTCTTGGAGGCTCACGGCGTCACCATCAGCATGGACGGCAAGGGCTGTTACCGAGACAACATTTTCGTGGAGCGGCTCTGGCGCAGCGTGAAGTACGAGTGTGCCTACCTGAGGGCCTTCAAGGACGGGGCCCACCTGAAGCAGGAACTGGGCCGTTACTTCGCCTGGTACAACCAAGAGCGGCCCCATCAGGGATTGGACGATGCAACACCGGATGAGGCGTACTTCCCACAACCAGTGAAACAGGCGGCCTGACGCCGATGGTGATCCGATCCGAGCTTAGATGACCTGTCAGGTGGTTCGAAGGATGGGGTCCTCTTCAGCACACTGAAGCGCATGTCTCCCAACGATTCACGTCGGCAGGTCTCGCATGAGGCCATCTACAACGCGCTCTATGTGATGCCCCGCGGCAGTCTCAAGAAAGAGCTCATCGCCTGCCTGCGGCAGGGCAACGGCAAGCGTCGCTCACGCAGCCGTGGCAAGGATCGTCGCCAGCAGATTCCCGATCTGGTCAGCATCCACATGCGCCCGCCTGAGATCGAAGACCGCTTGATGCCTGGTCACTGGGAGGGCGATCTCATCATTGGCGCCAACAATCGCTCTGCCGTCGGTACGCTGGTGGAGCGCACCACACGCTTGGTGATCTTGGCGAAAGTGGATGGCACCACGGCTACGGCGGCGGCCGTTGGCTTCAGCGATAAGCTCAATGAGGTGCCGCGAGCCCTGCGTCTATCCATGACCTACGATCAGGGCAGAGAGATGGTGAAGCATGCCGGGATCACGCAGAAAACCGGTACGGCGATCTACTTCGCTGACCCGCATAGCCCATGGCAGCGGGGCTCCAACGAGAACACCAACGGGCTGTTGCGGCAGTATCTGCCAAAGGGAACGGATCTCTCCGTTTACAGCCAAGAAGAGCTCGACGAGATCGCCGACTCACTGAACACACGGCCTCGCCAGACGTTGGACTGGCGAACCCCACTGGAAGTCTACGCCGAAGTGCTCAACAAATCCGTCGGCGGACCGAGCACCCTTCAATAGCGTTGCACTTGGAACTTGAGACCGCCGGTCTTGGTCGTAACGGGTCGGATACTGCTTGGGCGGTTTATCAGGTCCTTCTCCAAGAACGTTAGGAAGGAGCCCTCTGCGGTGTTTTGGGCGGGGGCGTGAAGAGACATGTCTCTAGTCCTTTGCTTGCCATACCTATGTGGCAGGGTATCCAGCCATTGGCATGGCTGCCAACATCAGGACATCATGTAAAAAACCAAGGTTTGTTTTCTGCGAGGTGCCGCGATGACACGAGATGACGGAGCACCGAGGCATGGTGCCAAGAGAGCTTCTCCCGACAGCTCGCGGGATCGTCTGACGGGCTCGGTGCAGGAGTACCTTGAGCCGTTCGAGCAAGTAAGCGCCGAAGAACGGGAGGTTCATGATCATACTGCCGTCAGCGCGGCGGTCATGCGGACAATGACGAATATCGCGCGTGAATGGGAGTGCCCCGAGGCTGAGATGGCCTCCCTCCTGGGGATGGAGGTGACAAAGTACCGAATGTGGTCGAGCGATCCCGCCCGGGCAGCTTTGGATGGTGAGCGAATAGAGCGAGCGTCCCTTCTGCTGGGAGTCTACGCGGCGTTGGTGACTTTGTTCCCGTTGACCGAGCGTCAGTGCGGGTGGCTGCGTCATCCTAATCAGGGAGCGCTCTTTCAGGGGAGACCACCAATGGAGCATATGCGCCATGGCGGGCTATCCGCCTTACGTGAGCTCCGGGTATATCTCGACGCTGAGCTACAGGGAGGTTTTGCATGATCACCGGCTACCCACCGGTCAGCATCCAGGACCAGAACCCCCCAGCTGCAGCACTTATTGCTTGAATTCAGGTATCTCAATCTTCAGTTCTTACCAACCAGCCCTCTACGGTGTCGGCACCGTGCTCTTCTTTCCAGGCTTTTAGGGTTTTCTGGTTGCCGCCACGAGTTTCGACTACCTCACCCGTATTCGGGTTCTTGTAGATCTTGAGCTTCCGCTTGGCGCGACCTGAGGTCTTGGTGCTGCTTGATGACTTGTTGGCTGTGGGCGTCGGGTCGAGCAGCTTGATGACGTCGGAAGCCGACTTGTCGAACTCCCGCATCAGAGTCTCAAGGTGGTTCTTGAAGTCGAGCTCGGCCTTGAGTCGCTCGTCATTCTTCAGATTGTCCAGCTCTTCCTGAAGCTGCTTGAGCTGCTGTTCTTTCTGCATGTAGGTGTTCAGTAGTGACATTGAGTGATCTCCGGGCTGTGCCCAATCGTTGCTGTCTGTCGTCACCAGCATGTCTGGTGGCGGTATGAAAATTATGCTTTACCTTGATATCTTATTAATTAATGGCTATCACTTCAATCCAACAGATAGCACGCAGTAGACATTAACCTAATTTTCTTGGTTTGGAGTCGCTTTATGTCAGGGTATAAAGTTAATTGAGCTGAGGTGGTGGAGTATGGCCTCGGGCAGGGTGGTATCGTGTAGGGCACCCACGATCGAACAGGCGCTTCTCTACCATGTTGAACTCTCGGGCGCTCGCGTATCTCAGCGAAGTGATGCGGCGCGGCTCGCTGCGTCAGGCCGCTACTTATCTGAACATCGATGTGGCCGCCATCAGCCGCCAGATCCGCCAGCTGGAGGAGGTGGTTGATACCCAGGTGATGGAGCGTCACGCGGGTGGCGTCCGGCTTACCGAGGCGGGACTCCTGTTGGTCGAGCACTACCACGCCCAGCACGATGCCGAAGCGGCGGTGATTTCCCGATTGTCGGCGTTGCAGGGCCTGGTTAGTGGTCAGGTCCGCATCGCGGTGGGGGAGGGATTTATCGCCGACCTCATCTCGGCGCCGATGCAGACCTTCATGACGGCCTACCCCGGCATTGAACTGGAGATCATCATGGCCGGCGTCAACGAGGCCATGGCGCTGGTGAAGCAGCGTGACGTCGACCTGGCCCTGCTCTATGCACCGCCGGTGGACACCCAGCTTGCATGCCATGTCGAGACACGGCAGCCGCTGGATCTGATCGTGCCGGCCGGCCACCCCCTCACGGCAATGGGAAGCCCGGTGACGCTTCAGGCGCTGGGCGAGTGGCCCATCGGGCTGATGGACAGCCCCTTCGGGATGCGTCAGATGGTGGACGCCGTAGCGCACCAGGAGCGTCTGGCCATCACCCCCCGCCTGCATACCAACTCCGTGGCGGTGCTCAAGAACTTCGTACGCTCGGGGATCGGCATCACCTTCATGCCCGAGCTGACGGTCGCCGAGGAGATCCGCCAGGGTGACATCGCCGTTCTGCCGATGGCCTATCCGGTCCTCAGCGAGGCCCGTGCGCAGATCGTGAGCCTGGCCGGGCGCGAGCTCACCGTGGCGGCCAGTGCCTGCCTCGACCACCTTCGTCGCGGGATGCGCTTCTTCAATGCCGACGCACCGCGACTGCTTGAGAGCAGGCGTTGATGAAATATCAATGCTATATGGTTTGAATAGTCAACGCGTCAACGCCTAGTCTGCTGATATACCGGCGTCGCCGGGTCTTCACCAACAACAAGCCATGGAGATCAGCATGACCCTGTTTGCCCGCAAGCCTCTCGCCTCTCTGGGCCGCTCCTTCGCTGCCGCTCCGCTGCTGACGGCATGTCTTGCCGCTGCTTTTGCCAGCAGTGCTCAGGCCGCCACCACCGTCAACATCGGCTACAACGGCGCGCCGGATCCCGAGAAGAACGCCGTGCACGTCTTCGCCACCAACCTGAAGCAGCTGGTAGAGGAGAAGACCGAGGGCGAGATCGAGCTGAAGCTCTACGCCAACAGCCAGCTGGGCGAAGAGCAGGAGCGCATGGAGCAGGTGATGAACACCCCCAGCCTCAACATCGCCTCCTTCGCCGGCATGTCACCGGTGGTGCCCGAGATCTTCGTCAGCGCGATTCCCTTCTTGTTCGACGACTTCGAATCGGCCCGGACCTTCTTCGACGAGGGCCAGTACTGGCAGGCGGTGGAAGACGCGCTGCGTGAGCGTACCGGCCTGGAGCTTCTCGCCGTGGTGGAAGAGGGCGGTTTCCTCGCCTTCACCAACGACGAGCGCCCGATCTCTTCCCCCGAGGACTTCGAGGGGCTGCGCTTCCGCGCCATGGATCCCAGCCAGGTCGCCCTCTACGAGGCCTTCGGGGCCTCTGGCACCCCGATCCCGTGGACCGAGGTCTACATGGCACTGCGCACCGGGGTCGCCGATGGCCAGATGAACCCGCCCATGTACATCATCCTGGGCAGCCTCTACGAGGTGCAGGACTACCTGACCCTGGCCAACATCCAGTACTCGGACCAGTTCCTGGTCGGCAACAGCGCGATGATCGATGGCTGGGACGAGGAGATGCGCAGCGCCTTCCTGGAGGCCGTCGAGGAGGCCAACCAGATGGCCCGTGAGCACAACGAGGCGAAGGTGGATGAGCGTATTGCCTACCTCGAAGAGCAGGGCATGGAAATCATCCGTCCCTCGGAAGACGAGCTGGAGGCATTCCGTGAGCTGGGTCAGCCCGCCTACCTGGAGTGGCTGGGTGAGCGTGATATCGAACCACGCTTCATCGAGATGGCCCTCGAAGACGCCGGCATGACCCACCTGGCCGAGTAATCACCCATCCCACGGGGCAGGCGCCCGCGCCTGCCCGGATGCTCATACCGCGACAACTCCGGAATCCTTCATGTCATCCCTGAACGCTCGCGTGCTGGGGGCCAGCCGCCGTGTGTCCTTGTCCGTGGCCAGTACCCTGCTGCTGATCGACCTGGCCATCATCCTGTACGGCGTCTTCATGCGCTATCTCGCCGGCGGGGCGCCCATCTGGACGGATGAGCTGGCCCGCTACCTGATCATCGGCAGCGTCCTGCTGGCCGCTGGTGCCGTGTGGGTCGAGGGTGGCCATATGCGGGTGGCCCTGATCGAGCGGCTGCTGCCGGTGTCACTTCGACGCCTGCTCAACCTCTACCAATGGCTGCTTACCCTCGCTATCGCCATTGCCGCGGCGATCTTCAGCTATCGCTATGCGCAGTCGGTCTCCATGTTCACCAGCCAGGGGCTGGGGGTCAGCCGCACGGTGCCGATGATGGCGATGCCGATCGGCTTTGCGCTGCTGGCCTGGCAGGCGCTCTGGTACGGGCCGGCTCCCCTCAAGGAACTCTCGGAGATGGCGGAGACGGAGGACGCGTCATGACCCTGACCATGCTCGCCGTCTTCCTGGTGCACGTGCTGCTGGGCCTGCCGTTGTTCGTCTCCCTGCTGGCCACCTCGCTGGTGGGCTTCCTGTTCGTCGACCCCAGCATGATTCCGCGCATGCTGCCCCAGCAGTTTTTCGGCGGCATCAATGCCTTCTCGCTGATGGCCATCCCGCTGTTCATCCTGGCCGGCAACCTGATGAATGTGACTCGCCTCACCGATCGCCTGATGGCCTTCGCCAAGCTGCTGGTGGGCCATCTGCGCGGGGGCATGGGACACGTCAACGTGGTGTCCAGTGTGTTCTTCGCCGGGGTCAACGGCTCGGCGGTCGCCGATACCTCGGCGCTGGGCTCGCTGCTGGTCCCCCCGATGCGCAAGGAAGGCTACTCCACGGCCTTCGCTGCCGGGCTCACCGCCGGCAGCTCGCTGATCGGGCCGATCATTCCGCCGAGCATCTTCATGATTCTCTATGCCTCGCTGACCAACACCTCGGTGGGCGACCTCTTCCTCGCGGGGGTGATCCCTGGGCTGCTGCTGGGCGTAGCCTTCATGGGCATGAACGCCTGGTATGCCTGGCGCGTCGGGATGGAGAAGCGAGGCGGGCTGCCCAGCGCACGGGAACTGCTGGTCACTGCGGTGGGGGCACTCCCGGCATTGGTGGCACCTTTCATCATCGTGGCGGGGATCGTGCTGGGGTTCGTCACGCCGACCGAGTCTGGCGCCCTGACCGCTCTGTATGTGGCGCTGTGCGGTGCCGCACTTGGCAACCTACGCCTGGCCGACCTGTGGAAGGCCATCGTCGATACCACGCGTCTCACCTCGGCCATCTTCCTGATCATGGCGGCCTCGGCCACCATCAGCTGGCTGCTCTCCTACGCCCAGGTGCCCAACCAGTTCGTCGAGCTGCTGGCTCCCTACATCGAACAGCCGGTGGTGATCCTGCTGATGCTGAGCCTGATCACCTTCGTCACCGGCATGTTCATGGAGGAGGTGTCGGCACTGATGCTGCTGACACCGATCTTCTCCCCGGTGGCGATGATGGCCGGGATCGACCCGGTGCACCTGGGCATCATCATCACACTCAACATCACCATCGCCTTGATAACCCCGCCCATGGGCGCCTGCGTGTTCGTTGCCGCCGCGGTCAGCCGCCTGGAGATTGTGTCGCTGTTCCGGACCATCTGGCCCTTCGTGCTGACGGCGGTGATGGTGCTGTTGCTCCTGATCCTGTTCCCGGGGCTGACGCTCTGGCTCCCCACACTGCTTGGATAGTGCAATGACGGATTCCCTTTCTCAGCTGACTGCCACCCCGATCGTCGAGAGGCCCGAGCCGGACTGGCCGGTGCTGAGCCGGATCCCCATACAGGGCAGCGACGAGCCGCTGGTGCCGCTAAGCCTCGCGCCGGCGCCGATCAAGGTATTCCCCGTGTATGCAAAGCAGAGCGTGCCGGGGGCGGTGAACGAATGCTACGTTCGGGAAGGGGTGTATCGCCGTCTGCTCAGGGTGGCGCGTTCGCTGCCCGAGGGAATGGGTCTGATCATCCTCGACGGCTGGCGACCCTGGCGAGTGCAGCAGTACCTGTTTGACACCCTCCAGGAGGCGATTCGCGCCCACCACCCTGAGCTCGACCAAGAATCGTTGTTGACCCGCACCCGGGAGTTCGTCTCGGTCCCCAGCCGGGAACCGGAGGCCCCCAGCCCCCACCTGACCGGTGGGGCGGTGGATGTCACGCTGAGCGATGCCGATGGGTTACCGCTCAACATGGGCACGCTCTTCGATGAGGCCGTACCGGCTTCGCACACTGCCTACTTCGAGAACCGTGAAGCTCTGTCGGAGACTCAGCGGCAGGTACGCGACAACCGCCGTCTGCTCTACGCGGTGATGTACGAGGCGGGATTCACAAACCTGCCCAGCGAGTGGTGGCACTATGACTCCGGTGACCAACTCTGGGCTCATTACGGGCAGCACGAACGGGCGATCTATGGCCCAGCCGAGCTGGCAACGGTCGAAAGCCGGTGGAGGAGGCAGCTGTAGGTAATTGTCAGTCACCGTGTAGTTGACATTCTTTTTTGGTCTTGTTTAGCTAGTTTCGGTAGAGCATCAAAGGCCATTTATTATGGGTTTGACCTGCCATACACTGTGAACCTATCGTAAGCGGGGATTGTCGAACTAATGTTACGTGCGCCCGCAGACGCGGG
>NZ_AXCA01000220.1:0-15235 GCF_000475415.1 Halomonas sp. PBN3
GGGATTACCTTATTTATTTATCGGCGATGGAAGAGGCCACCACAACACAGCCAGGCACCTGCCGGCGCCATCACCCGGCCCGAAGGCGTTTGACATCGCCCCGGCGGCGCCGTACCGTAAAACCAGCGCCGATTTGAATCCCAGCTTGCGGGCGCTCTACAAATCCAGCTAAAGCGACGCCAAGAGCCCGCTTTAGCATCTGCAAAGCGGGTTTTGTGTATCTGGCCCTCGGGGCACCGCCGATTTAAGCACCAACTTGCGGGCGGGATAGAAATGCAGCTAAAGCGGCGTACGGCTCCTCTCCCCTGGGTCGGCGCTTGCCGAACCACGACCTCCAGACAGGGGAAAAGGAGACCGACATGAGCCATCTTGCCCAGACCACCACCGACCAACGCCAAGGTTCCACCACGCTCGCCCGCCTCGCCGCGCTCGACCTGACCCAGGACGATATCGTGCGCCCGGAGCTGCGCGATGACGCCATCCTCGCTGGGCGCTCACGGCGTACCACCCGTCCACGGCCAGGCCAGCTTGATTCCGGCCGCCAGGGATGGCGAACTGATAACAACACAATATCAACGAGCCCGGACGACTGGGCGTAGAGGAGCCCACATGACACGCAAGGAAGCGAGCCCCCACCGCCTGGACCGGGCGCTGGTGTGGGAGGGATTCAAGGCGCTGCTGCCGCTCTCGCTGTTCGTCATCGTCTTTGGCGTCGCCTTCGGCCTGGCGGCGACCCAGGCCAGACTCGGCGACCTGGAAATCGTGCTGATGAGCACCCTGGTCTTCGCCGGAGCCTCGCAGTTCGCCGCCCTGGAGCTGTGGGGGCCACAGGTGCCCTTCTTCACCCTGCTGGTAACGGTGTTTGCCATCAATGCACGCCACCTGCTGATGGGCGCCACCCTCTACCCCTGGCTCGAGCCGCTCCCGCCGGCGCGTCGCTACGCCATCATGCTGGTCGCCACCGACGCCAACTGGGCCATGGCCATGCAGGCCTTCCACCGCGACCGGCCGGGGCTGGGGCTGATGCTGGGCGGCGGCATCGCGCTGTGGGGCTTCTGGGTGCTGGGCACCTGGCTGGGCCTGCACGTCGGCGGCGCGGTGCAGGACCCCGCAAGCCTGGGGCTCGACATGGTGATGGGCTGCTTCCTGCTGGCCATGGTGGTGGGCGGCGAGAAGAACCTGCGCATGCTGCTGATCTGGGCGGTGGCCGCCGGCGCCTCGCTGCTCGCCTTCTACTACCTGCCGGAGAACAGCCACGTGGTGGTGGGCGCCATCGCCGGCGGCCTGGTGGGCCTGGTGTGGGGGAAGCAGGAATGAGTGTCGAGACCAGCGGCCTGGGCGCGCTCCTCATCATCCTGGCCATGGCGCTGGTGACCCTGGCGACCCGCTGGGGCGGCGTCTTCGTGATGTCCTTCGTGCCCATCGGCTACCGGGTGCGGCAGTTCATCCACGCCATGTCGGGCTCGGTGCTGGTAGCACTGCTTGCGCCCCTGGCGGTGACCGGCGACACCGGCGCCCGCCTGGCGCTGCTCACCACCGCCGTGATCATGCTGACGCTCAAGAAGCCGCTGCCGGCCATCGCCGGCGGCATCCTGGTAGCGGCACTGTGTCGCCAGTTCCTGCCGGGGACATGATCTCCCGCACCCTTCGCACCCAGCGTGCCGTCACGCTATCGTCACTCCTCACCCGCACCCTGGCAGGCTTGCCACCTGGTTGAAGGAGTATCTCATGAGCGACCATCAGGCCTCTTCGGGCCGCGTCCGCGAGGTCTTTCGCGCCTTCCTGCTGCTGGGCCTGACCTCCTTCGGCGGCCCCATCGCCCACCTCGGCTACTTCCGCAGCGAGTTCGTGGAGCGGCGCCGCTGGTTGACCGAGCAGGACTACGCCGACCTGGTGGCGCTGTGCCAGTTCCTGCCCGGCCCCGCCAGCAGCCAGGTCGGCTTCGCCCTGGGGCTGATGCGCGGCGGCCCCTGGGGGGCCCTCGCAGCGTGGACGGCCTTCACCCTGCCCTCGGCGATCCTGCTGGTGCTCTTCGCCCTGGGCGCCGCCGCCTTCGAGGGGCCCATCGGCCAGGGCCTGATCCACGGCCTCAAGGTCACCGCCGTGGCTATCGTCGCCCATGCGGTGTGGGGCATGGCACGCAACCTATGCCCCGACCGCCACCGCGCCGGCATCGCGCTCGCCGCGGTGTTCACCGTCGTGCTGGTGAGCGGTCCGCTGGGCCAGGTGGCGGCCATCGTGGTCGGCGGCGTGGCCGGCATGCTGCTCTGCCGGAACCACATCGAGGCCGAGGCGCATCCCCTGACCCTGCCCGTCTCGCACCGAACCGGCCATCTGGCGGGGCTCGCCTTTATCGTGCTGCTGGTCGGCTTGCCGCTGCTGGCCTGGGTCACGCCCTCCATGACGCTGGCGGTAATGGATGCCTTCTACCGTGCCGGCGCCCTGGTGTTCGGCGGTGGCCACGTGGTGCTGCCACTGCTCGAGGCCGAGGTGGTGCAATCCGGCTGGGTAAGTGCCGACGACTTCCTGGCCGGCTACGGTGCCGCCCAGGCGATCCCCGGACCGTTGTTCACCTTCGCCGCCTACTTGGGTTCAGTGATAGGGGGCTCGATAATGTCACCGCTGGGTGGCGGCCTGGTAGTCGCCGCCCTCGCGCTGGCGATGATCTTCCTGCCCGGCATGCTGCTGCTGGTAGCGGTGCTCCCCCATTGGAACCGCTTCCGCCGTTGGGACAGCGCCCAGGGGCTGATGCGCGGCGCCAACGCCGCCGTGGTGGGCATCCTGGGGGCGGCGCTCTACCAGCCGGTGTGGACCAGCGCCATCCTGGGCCCCCGGGAGTTCGCCCTGGCGCTCACCGGCTTCCTGCTGCTCGCGGTCTGGAAGCTGCCCGCCTGGGCGGTGGTGGCCCTGCTGGCAGGCGGCGGGGTGTTGGTCTCGTTGTGAGGCACGCCCAGCCGTGAGGGGGCGAGTCATGTATCATGGCGGGCCGAATTATTGCCAAGGAGCAGGCCATGGCAGACAGCAAGGCCCCCAAGTTCTATGTCGTCTGGGTCGGTCGCCAGACCGGCATCTTCACCTCCTGGGAGGAGTGCAGCCGCCAGGTGAAGGGCTACCCCAAGGCGCGCTTCAAGTCCTTTCCCACCCGGGAAGAGGCCGAAGCGGCCTTCTCCAAAGGCCCACGCGGCTCCGCCCCTGCCAAGCCAGGCGAGAGCTCCGGCGGTGGCGGCGCGACGTCTGGGAAGCAGCCGGCACGGCGCAAGGCGCCCGCCTCAGCAGGCACCTCCGCCGACGCGGGCAAGCGCTACGATACCGAGATCTACTGCGACGGCGCCTGCGAGCCCAACCCCGGCGATGCCGGCTCCGGCATGGCGATCTACCGTGACGGCAAGCTGTCGGAGCTCTGGTACGGCCTCTACAACCCCGCGGGCACC
This sequence comes from Halomonas sp. PBN3, assembly GCF_000475415.1. Lineage (NCBI taxonomy): Bacteria > Pseudomonadati > Pseudomonadota > Gammaproteobacteria > Oceanospirillales > Halomonadaceae > Halomonas > Halomonas sp. PBN3. Next base: position 3,432 of record NZ_AXCA01000220.1, read on the forward strand.
AACAACACGGCGGAGCTCAACGCCCTGCACCAAGCCCTGCTGGTCGCCCAGCAGGAGGTCGCCCGAGGCGCCTCCGTGCGCATCCACTGCGACTCCACCTACACCATCAATGCCATCACCAAGTGGGCCGGTGGCTGGAAGCGGCGCGGCTGGAAGAAGGCCGATGGCCAGCCGATCAAGAACCCCGAGATCATCCAGCGCACCCACGCGCTCTACGAGAGCCTGAAGTCGAAGGTGACCATCGCCCACGTCAAGGGCCATGCCGGGGTGGAGGGCAACGAACTGGCCGACCGTATGGCCATGTATGGCGCCGACCGTAAGGAGCGCGATTTCGTTCGCTACCCGGTCGACGAGAGCGTCGCGGATATTCTCCGGCTGAAAAGAGGCTGATGCCGGGGAGTCGAGGGAATCGGAGTACGCCCCGGATTACGCCTGTTGCCAAGGGTCGATCAGCTGGACACCCAGGGACTCGAAGTCCTTGGTATTGCGCGTGGCAAGCACCGCCTGGTGGCAGAGGCAGATCGCCCCGATCTGGGCATCCGGCATCTGCACCGCCCTGCCCACTCGTTCACTCACGGTGACGCACTCGGCATAGCAAACCGCCGCCTCGGCATCGAAGGGAAGAATACGGCCGGCAAAGTCCTCCTCGAACATGGCGGCAGCAGCCGACGCCAAGGCGCGCCTGCGATGCCCTTCCGGCAAACACTGGATGCCGTAGAGGATCTCGGCAACGGTAATCGCCGTGATGGACACAAACGAAGCCTCTTGAGCGTCCAGCCACGCGACCACGCGCGGCTCGGGAGAAGGACGCATCAGTTCGGAGAGCACATTGGTGTCCAGTACGATCACTCTTCGAACTCCGCCGCCCGTGGGCGCTGCTGGCGGCTCGGTACTTCCAGCTCAACTCCGCCCTCTTCGGCAAAACGCTGCCGGATTCGGCTGCCCAATCCCTGCTGAGGTGCTGTCGCCAGCGCGCGGCGCAGGATCAAGCGCACCTCTTCTTCCATGGAGTGCCCATGGCGCGCCGCCGACAGCCGGAGCTCGGCCTTCAGCGCATCATCCAGGTTACGAATCGTGATGCTGGCCATGCCGGTTCTCCTGAATCATCATCAATGCTATCAATGATAGCAAACCAGGCCAGAAGTTCCTCTGTGCCCCGACGCCTCCACCTCACTGTTGCGTTCGAAACTCCCGCCCCGCCAGCAACTTGAGTATCAGTAGCGCAAACTGCCTGCCCGTCTCCTCATCCTCCAGCAGCGGCATGCTGAGCTTCTCGTGGTCACTGAGGGCGTCGAGCACGGCGTCGGTGACCTTCTTCGGGAAGAGGCCGTGCATCACCTGATCCTCGCTGTGGTTGCGCACCTGGGCCATTACCGCCTCGTCGCGTTCGATGCGGTCGGCGATGCCGTTGGCGAAGTGCAGCTTGTCGTCGTCGCTGACCTCGGCGCCGTAGAGATCATTGAGCCGGTCGATGATCTCGGCCAGGCGCTGCTTCTCCGGGTCGTGGGGCTTGCCTGAGCCCACCTCGCTGACGGGGTTGAGGCCGTAGTCGCCCTCGGCCTCTTCCAGGCGCAGGCGCTTCTCCTCGCGCTTGGTGAGGCGGTAGTGGGTCAACTCCAGTTCGCTGACGTCGATGCTCTCCTCTTCCAGCAGCCGGTCGGTGCGCAGCAGCGGGTGGAGATGGCGGGCGAAGACGCACAGCTGCTCCAGCTCGGGGTCGTCAAAGGTGACGATCTGGCTGAGAAATTCGTAGGTACGCACGAAGCTCTGCAGGTTCTTGCGGAACAGGTCGAGCTCGTCCTGGGCGGTGCCGGCCTCCTTGAGCTCCTGCTCGGCGCGCTTGAGGCCCTTGTCGTCGCCGTTCTGCTCGGCGATGCGGCGGGCCTCCTTCCAGGTCTGCTGCTGCTCGAGGAGCGCCTGGTACTTGTGCTTGAAGCGGTCCTGGGCGGGGCGGCAGTAGTAACTGAGGCTCGACGCCGGCGCCTTGGGATCGAAGAAGGCCTTGGCGAAGCCCTCCACCTCGGGCCAGTGGTAGATGCCGCTGGCGTCCAGGCTGCGCTGCAGGTCGTAGACCACGTTGGGGTCGGAGACGTCGGCCAGCTCGGCCTTGCGGTAGTAGGGGGCGAAGGCGTCGAGGATCTCCTGCTCGTCGTTGTAGAAGTCGAGGATGAAGGTCTGCTTGCCGGGGAACAGCCGGTTGAGGCGCGAGAGGGTCTGCACGCAGTCCACGCCCTGAAGCTTCTTGTCCACGTACATGGCGCACAGCTTAGGCTGGTCGAAGCCGGTCTGGAATTTGTTGGCGGCGATCATCACGTTGTAGTCGTCGGTGTCGAACGCCTCGGCCAGGTCCCGCCCCTTGAGCCCGGGGTTGAGCAACTTGCTGGTCTCGCTGACCTCCTCGGGGATCACCGCGTCGGGCGGCACGCTGCCGGAGAAGGCGACCATGGGGTGAACGTCGGCGTAGCCCTGCTCCTGGATATAGGCCTGCATGGCCAGTTGGTAGCGCACCGCCTCCTGGCGGCTGGCGGTGACCACCATGGCCTTGGCCTGGCCATCGAGCAGGTGGCGGACGTTGTCGCGGTAGTGCTCGACGATCACCTCCACCCGCTGGGCGATGTTGTAGGGGTGCAGGCGCACCCACTTGGCCAGGGTCCGCGAGGCCTTCTTGGAATCGACCTCCTGATCCTCCCCCTCGGGGTGGGCGAGCTTCCAGGCGGTGCTGTAGGTGACATAGTTGGTGAGCACATCGAGGATGAAGCCCTCCTCGATGGCCTGGCGCATGGAGTAGAGGTGGAACGGCTCGGGCGTGTTGTCGGCGCTGGCCGGCAGCGTGGGATCCGGCGGGCGACCGAACAGCTCCAGGGTCTTGGCCTTGGGGGTGGCGGTAAAGGCGTAGTAGCTGATGCGCTCGCTGGGGCGGCGTGAGGCCACGGCGGCGTCGAGCATGGCCTCCGCACTGATTTCACCATCATCACCTTCTGTCGCCTCCCCTGCGGCCGCCAGCAGCGCCTTGAGCTTGCTGGCCGAGCTGCCGGTCTGGGAGGAGTGGGCCTCATCGGCGATCACTGCGTAGTGGCCCTCGGCGAGCTGGGGGCGCTTGTCCAGGGCGTCGAACAGTGCCGGGAAGGTCTGGATAGTGACGATGATGATGCGGGTATTGCTGGCCAGGGCCTCGGCGAGCTGCTCGGACTTGCTCTGGTTGCCGATGTCGCGGGTGATGGGCCTCACCACGCCGTGGGCGTGCTCGAACTGGTAGATGGTGTCCTGCAGCTGGCTGTCGAGCACGGTGCGGTCGGTGACCACGATCACCGAGTTGAAGAGCTTCTTCCCATCCTCGGCATAGAGGTTGGCCAACTGGTGGGCGCACCAGGCGATGGAGTTGGACTTTCCGGAGCCGGCGCTGTGCTGCACCAGGTAACGCCGCCCCGGCCCCTCGGCCAGGGTGGCCTGCACCAGGCGGTTGACCACCTCCCACTGGTGATAGCGCGGGAAGATCAGCGTTTCCTTGATGGTGCGGCGGCCATGGAAGTCCTCGCTCGTCTTCTTCTCCAAGTGCAGGAAGCGCCCGAGCACCTTCAGCCAGGCGTCCGGGGCGAATACCTGCTCCCACAGGTAGGCGGTGGCGTAGCTGTGCTCGTCCGGAGCGGGCGGGTTGCCGGCGCCGCCCTCCTCGGTGCCGCGGTTGAAGGGCAGGAAAAAGGTCTCCTTGCCGGCCAGCTTGGTGGTCATGGCCACCTCGGCCTGGCTCACCGCGAAATGCACCAGGGCGCCGCGCTTGAAGGTCAACAGCGGCTCCGGCTTGCGGGTGACGGGGTCCTTGATCGGGCGATCCTGACGGTACTGGCGCTTGGCGTTCTCCACCGTCTGCTTGAACTGGCTCTTGAGCTCCAGGGTCGCGGTGGGAATGCCGTTGACGAACAGCACCAGGTCGAGGCGGGGATTGTAGCTCTCACCGCCGCCGGTGCCCTTCTCGCGGGCGTGGGGCGAGTAGGAGACCTCGGGCACTACCCGCAGGCGGTTGGCGCGGTAGCGGGCCAGCGAATCCGGATTCATACCGTGGTCGGGCTGGAAACTGCAGAGGTCGAACTTCACCCCCGGCACCTTGAAGCCGTGGCGCAGCACCTCCAGGGTGCCGGCCCTGTCCAGCTCGCGAACCACCTTCTGCACAAACACCTTTTCCGGTGCCTGGGGGTTGGCCTTGCAGAACTTCTCCCAGCGCTCGGGCCAGGCCTCGTGCACATAGCCGAGCAGATCCTCGGTATAGAGCGCCGAGGCCCGGTCGTAACCGCTGGCCGTGCCGGCCTTCCAGCCGTGGGCCGTCATGGCCTCGATGATGTCCTGCTGAAAGCGGGCTTCCCTGCTGTCCGCCATGTTATCCCCTGAGAATCAGGCTTTATTTTCCTTAGCCTACGCCGTTGGCGTTGGGCACACAAAAAGTAACCTCCCAAGGTGCGCATCCATGAGAGGCGTGGGAGGTGTTGTTAACGGACATCGATTGTCAGGTCGATACTGACGGCAGCCTTACACATGGAGGGGCATGTGTAAGGCTGCAGGCACTTACTTTACACAAGGGAAGGCCTGCGTCAATTCAGGCCCCTGTGCCTTACACGCAAGCCGAGCGATAAGGCTCATGTCCGGAATAGCCGCATGTATCGCTCGAAAACGAAGATTCGGTTGCGCTGGTAGCCGGTGATCTCATTCAGCATGTTGTCCTCGACCATCTTGTTGAGCAGGGCAGAAGCGGTCTGATGGGTCACATCCAGCAAGTCACTGACCTGGCCGGCCGTGACGGCCGGACGCCTGTAAAGATGCTTGAGCAACTTCTGAACGTTCTCGGCCCGCTTCCCGTAGCCGAATGCCAGGTGGTCCATCTCCTGGCGCAGCGTCAGGATACCCTCGAAAGTGGCCTTTCCCTTGCCGGCCGTCTCGATGATGGCCGACAAGAAGAACTTGACCCAGTGCACCATGTCGTTCGACATCCGCACCCGGGTCAACGCATCGTAGTAGCTGGCCCGATTGCGCTCGAAGAAGTCAGATAGGTACAGCGAAGGCTTACGCAACAGCCCCTTGCTGACCAGGTAAAGGGCGATCAGCAGCCGGCCAATGCGGCCGTTACCGTCGAGGAAGGGATGGATGGTCTCGAACTGATAGTGGCTGATGGCGATCCTGATCAGTTCAGGAACACTGACATTGTCGTTGTGCCAGAAGAGCTCCAGATCTCCCATCAACGCTGGCACTTCATCGGGATGAGGCGGAATGAAGGCGGCATCGGCCAGGCTGCTGCCGCCGATCCAGTTCTGGCTGACACGGAACTCCCCGGGCGACTTGTGCTCGCCACGCACCCCCTGCATCAGGATGGCATGGGTGTGCTTGAGCAGCCGATTGGACAGGGGCAGACGCTCCAGCTCCTCGACCGCTTCGTTGATCGCCTGGACGTAGTTCTGCACCTCCTGCCAGTCATCACGCTTTTCGGGGGCCAGTTGGCTGCTGTCCAGTACTGCCTCGTCCATCTCGGTCTGGGTACCCTCGATGCGGGACGAGTTGTTGGCCTCCTTGGTGATGTGCATCTGGATGAACAGGTCCACATCCGGCACGATCAGTGTGAAGGCATCGAGCTCGGCCAGGGCTCGAGAAGCCCGCTCCAGAAGAGTGTTGATCTGCGGGTCTTCCCAGCTCCATTCGTGGTTCACGGTGACCGGGCTGAAGCTCTTGTACTGGTACTGTGACACCCAGCGCCCAGCCTCCAAGGTTTCAAACTTCATCAATAGCCTCCTTGCCTTAGCCGTAGGTGGCCCGCGTCTCAGCGGCCATCAATATCTCAGGCTGCTCAGATTGTTGATCGGCTTGCCACCCGCGAACGTCGATCTTGCCGGTAACGGCGGCGGAGATCAGGGCTGAGCGGCGCTCTTGCAGAAAGCTAATGGCTTTCTCACCTTCAAGAATCAAGTTTTCGATACGAGCAGTTTCTCGGCCGAGAAAGTCCAGAACCTGGCGCTGCTCTTCTCGCGGAGGTAGTGGGATAGGGCACGACATTACATTGCTGGAAGATACCGACGCCAGATTGGTGCTTTGCTTCGAATAAAGATAGAAATAGGAGCGAGCAGCCTTCGAACCCGTGAACATCGATAACCAGTGCGGCAACAGGTGGTCATTCGGCCGAATTGCAAAGACATGATTTTGGTGAAGGCAATCTGCAATTTCACCTTCCCACACGGTTCCACGTCCAAGCTTGTCATTATCGCCACCTTCATTCATCAAGACATCGCCAGGATGAAGGCGATAGCGTTCAACCTCGGATAGTGCAACTGTCACAGTGTTAACCGACGAGAGGTCGACATGCCCATCCTGGACATTGGCAACTCGCAGATATGGCAGGTCAACCGTGGGTGTGTCATCGGAGTAGCCTTTCCCCTTGGCCACCCCCCCTTGGATGGTTGCATACCACCGTAAAGGCCCGACCACCCAATGCGCCGGCACCTTACCCAGCCACTCCACCCCGGAGTCCTTCATCGTCACATCAGGGTCCAGCCCCTTGGTGACGGCATGGGAGATCACCGCCTGGCGCTTCTCCTTGAGCAGGTCGATCAGGCGCTGCTGCTCTGCTACCAAGGCGTCGATGCGGGCGGTTTCGTGGTCGAGAAAAGCTGCAATGGTGTGCTGCTCTTGCTTGGGAGGTGATGGGTGCCAAATACCCCCAAACTCATCCTGTCCTAGATTCTGCATGCTGGAGCTGGTTCCAGCACAAGCAACCTTCACCTGATCTCTGTAAGCAGGCGTTCGGGTAAAGAAGTAATAATATTTCGGACTGCAACTCTCCTCCAGCGAAACTTGCCATAGTCTATCTGGCAGAAAGATACCGACCGGCGCCTCGAGAACCAAGCCAGCAGACCCGACCAATTCCGGCGTATTCATCCTGCTGACAATCAGCGTATTTTTACGCAAGGGGCAGGATACTCGCCCTAGATCCTCTTGATTGACAGTCTTATTTTCACGCCAGTCAAACCATCCTTTATAAACACAGCTAGTCTTGAGAACACCCAGCTCACCTTGAGCTGCAGGCACGTCAGCCGCGTTGACGCTTGTACCCGATTCTACTGCCGCAATAGCTCGCTTTAGTGGCTTGACTTCCCAATGCGCCGGCACCTCCCCCAACCACTCGACGCCGGAGTCCTTATATTCGGGATAGGGAGAAAAACGACTCATTGTTCCTCTCCCTGGGCCAGGTTCAGCGTATAGAACTCATGCAGTTTGGCTTCCAACAGCGCTTTGTCCGGTAGTCGGGTCTGGTATTCGGCGATCAGTGCCGGCGACAATGAGCGGTTGAGGGCGTACTCCACTACTTCATCATCCTTGCTTGCGCAGAGCAGAACACCAAGAGCGGGATTCTCGTGAGACTTGCGTTCATCCCGATCCAGCGCTTCCAGATAAAAACCCAGTTTTCCCAAATACTCCGGCTCGAAGCGCCCTACCTTGAGCTCCACGGCGACCAGACAGTTCAAGCCTCTATGAAAGAACAGCAGATCCAGCGCGAAGTCGCGCCCGCCTACCTGCAATGGGTACTCGGAGCCTACGAAGCAGAAGTCCCGGCCCAATTCGATCAAAAAATCCTTAAGCTTGAGCAGCAATCCTTGATGTAAATCCGCTTCGGCATGGCTATCCGGCAGGTTCAAGAACTCGACCATGTAGGCATCCCGAAACACCCCGAGCGCCTCGGGATGATTATGGGTAACAGCCTGGGTGGCCTTGGCCGGATTTAACACGCTACGCTCGAATAACGCCGACTTGAATTGGCGCTCCAGCTCGCGGCTCGACCATTTTTCCTGGATAGCCAGACGCAGGTAGAATTCCCGCTCTTCGGGTCGCTTCGCCTGGCTGAGAATGATCAGGTTGTGCGTCCAGGGCAGTTGTGTCAGCAGTGCTGACACTTTTTCGTTGTCGCGATAGGTTTCGTAAAACTGACGCATACGAAAGAGGTTTCTACGCGTAAACCCTCGCAGCCCAGGCTGAGTGCGTGCCAGGTAGTCGGCGAGCTGTGTAACCACGGCATCGCCCCATTCGGCGCGCTCCAACTTGTGACTGATAAAAGCACCTACTTGCCAGTAAAGATCGATCAGCTGTGTATTGACCGCCTTAACTGCCTCGCGGCGAGCCGCCCGGATTAACGCCACCACGTCATCGAAGCTGCCATCTTCCGGCGATTGTGGAGTATTGGCTCGGCTCATACCGCCATCTCCTCGATCATCTGCTTGATCCGGTCGGTACAGGCCTTGAGGTCGGCGTCGATCTCCTCCAGCGGACGCGGTGGCGTGAACTGATAGAAGTGCCGGTTGAAGGGGATCTCGAAGCCGACGATGCCGATGCGGCCATCCAGTGGATCGCGCTTGTCCTCGTCGATCCAGGCGTCGGGGACGTGGGGCTTCACCTCGCGCTCGAAGTAGTCGAACACCGACTCATCCAGCGGCACGTTTTCGTTGTCGCGCAGGCCAGTGTCGGGTTCGGGGTTGCCCTTCTTGTCCAGGCAGATATCCGCCTCGGGGTCGCGCTCGGATAGGGCACTGAGGATGGCCTTCTGCAGCGGGGCGCCGACCTTCAGGCCAGCGCCCTTGATGGCGGCCTTGAGCGCCCTGGTGAAGACATCACGATTGGTGAACACCTGCTCCGGGGCCAGGGTGGCGCAGGCGGCCTTGATCGCCTCGCGCTCGGCCTCCGGCAGCTTCTGGAGCGGCTTCTCGTCCTCGAGCTTTGCCAGACGCTCGGGGCTGGCCTGGAAGTTGAGGCGCAGCGGGCGCTCCACGGTGATGCGCCGGTAGCCGAAGGCCTCCACCGGGAACAGTTTGCTCTCCTCGCTCTCCTGGCAGGCGCCGTAGAGGCGCACGATCTCCTCGATGTCGCGGTCGGCGACGAACTGGCGCTTGCTGCCCAGCGACTTGCGCATCTTGCTCGCCCGGCCGGTGGCGTTGATCAGCTGCACCTGGCCGCGGCGCTCGGCGGGCTTGTGGTTGGAGAGGATCCACACGTAGGTGGCGATGCCGGTGTTGTAGAACATGTCAGTAGGCAGGCCGACGATGGCCTCCACCAGGTCGTGCTGCAGCAGGTAGCGGCGGATTTCGGACTCGCCGCTGCCGGCGCCGCCGGTGAACAGCGGCGAGCCGTTGAGGATGATGCCGATACGCGAGCCGCCCTCCTGGCGGGGGCGCATCTTGCTCACCAGGTGCATCAGGAACAGCAGCGAGCCGTCGGAGACCCGGGGCAGGCCGGGGCCGAAGCGCCCGTCGTAGCCCTTGTGGTTGTGCTCGTCGGTGATCGCCTTCTGCACCTTCTTCCACTCCACGCCGAAGGGCGGGTTGGAGAGCATGAAGTCGAAGTGCTCGCCGGGGAGCTGGTCGTCGGAGAGGGTGTTGCCGAGCTTGATCTGCTCCACCGCCTGGCCCTTGATCAGCATGTCGGCCTTACAGATGGCGTAGGACTCGGGGTTGAGCTCCTGGCCGTGTAGCGAGACGGTGACGTCGCGGCTGACCTGCTGAATGTACTCGTCGCTCTCGGAGAGGAAGCCGCCGGTACCCGCCGTGGGGTCGTAGACGGTGACGATGCCGTGGGGGCGCAGCTTCTCCTCCTGGCCGGTGAGCACCAGCGAGGTGGTCAGATGGACGATGTCGCGCGGGGTGAAGTGCTCCCCCGCCGTCTCGTTGGAGCTCTCGGCGAACTTGCGGATCAGCTCCTCGAACACCAGGCCCATGCCGTAGTTGGACAGCCGCTGGGGGCTCATGTCGATGGCGGCGAAGCGTTGCACCACCTGATAGAGCAGGTTGCTGGCCGAGAGCTGCTGGACGAAGCCCTCGAACTCGAAGTGCTCGAAGATCTCCCGAGCGTCCTGGCTGAACGACTGCACGTAGCTCATCAGGTCGTCGGCGGTCTGGGTGTCGGAGAGCGTGCCCAGGGTCAGCGGCGAGGCGTTGAAGAACGGCTGCTCCGCCGCGCGCAGCAACAGCTTCTCGCGCACCGCCTCGGGCTTGGCCTGGTGGGCGTGGGCGGCTGAGAGTACCTCGGCCTTGGTGGGCTCCAACACGCACTCCAGGCGCCGCAGCAGGGTGAAGGGTAGGATGATGCGGCCGTACTGGGACTGCTTGAAATCGCCGCGCAGCAGGTCCGCTACGGACCAGATGAAGGCCGCCAGCTGAGAGTGACTCTCCGTGTTCACGATGCTTCCCCGCGTTCTTGGTGCTGATGATAGGTATGCAAACCATCATACACAGCGAGGGAGTGGCCAACGAGATGGCGAATCTAGCGAGATGGTGGGCCCAGCAGGACTCGAACCTGCGACCAAGGGATTATGAGTCCTGCCAAGCTACCTGTAGGTCACACAAAGGCAAAGCTTGGAGGGTCTACCCCCTGTCGAGCCTGAACGGCACTGCAGCGTGGAGGGTTCCGCAAGAGCAAAAACGCCTTAGCCACATTGCTTCTATTGCTTCCACCGCCCGTTATAGCTTGGCAATGCGTACAGGTCAACCCGGCCATGGGATGGATAATGCGCCATACCCAGCCTCTTGGTGCGGCTCAATTTTCTCATTGGGGTGAAGGTATTGCTGGCAACATGAGGAAGTGGACACAGCATCTCAACCTGCCTGACATCTGACGCCCACGGCCGTGCCTCAGTTGGAAGCCTCCTCCGGAATGCTTCCCAGACCACCGCCAATGGCTGCGCCTGCACTACGGTCTAAAAGCGGGTCATAGCCACAGCTGAACAGCAACCCAGCGGGAAAGATCATACCGATGGTTTTGGATGGGGGGATAGCTCTCGCCTACACTCGGTCTCCAGGTGTGAAACGCAGGTTGAATTGGCGATAGTCCTGCTGGAGGCCGGCAGGGAGCTGTCGGATCTTAGGAAATGGTGCTGCTGCTTCTACAGCCAAGAGGACTGAGCGGTCAACGTCCACATTACCACTGCTTTGCGTGATTGATGCAGAGTAAAGCTCGCCTGCTGCTCCCAGGCGTACGGCTACCTCTACCACTGCTCCTGACTCAGTACCTGGTGGGATCACCCAAGCCTGCTGGACCGAGAGCCTGACTGAGTTGATGAAGCTGTCGGCGCGATCCTGCCCCTGAACGATATCGGCTATCTTATTCTGACGTATAGAGCTCTGGCTAATATCTACTAATGATTTCTCTTGAGCGGAAGCCACTTCCAACTGACGACGGACCACACTCAGCTCGCCCTGCACCTCTGCAAGGCTGTCTTCCAAGCGTAATAGCAACGCTTCAGACACCGCGGACTGCGTGGCTTGCGGAAGAGCCTCTTGCTTCATAGCTGTCATCACCCCGCCTCATTCACGAGGGTGCTGATCGGGCGGTCTGAAAGTACTGGCTGGCGGCATCGCTCATCAAGATTGGCTTCTTCAGCGCGAATGGCCGTTGAGTAATGCCAGAATGCGGACTCTTTCCCGCTTTCTTATAGCTCTATGGAATCAATTGCGGCCGTCCAAGCAGACGTGATCGCCGACCCCTGCTCCAGTCGCTCGCTTTCTGATGTTGTGGTGGTCTCGCAGGAGCGTCAGCTCAGTGCGGTCAGCTTCGGCAGCCCCTTCAGCAGCGTCGGCCACCACTTGTCGGCGGCGGCACCCAGATGAACGGTGATTCGCCGAGCGTGCAGCCTCAGCGTGGCGGCGACCTTCAGCACTTGCTCGCGCATCCGGCTGAGGCTCCAGCCTTGGCGGGTCTGCCGCTCCAGCAAGCAGCGCAGGCCATGCAGGACCTGGTAGGCGTAGAGGCTGAGCAGCAGGCTCACCGTAAGCGGCCATTCTGGCGCG